>CAYOWR010000013.1:0-1368 GCA_964407725.1 uncultured Methanosarcinales archaeon | reverse complement strand
CGCTTATTATTAGGCTCGGAGCTTATACAAGCCAGTGTTAGCTTGTTGCTGATTTTAGGAGCTTTGATTTTCTCATTTGTGCTTGGAACCTTATTTGGAGTGCTGCCAGCTTACCAGGCATCAAGGCTTAATCCAGTTGATTCTTTAAGGAGCGCAAAATGAACATTTATGAAATAAAATATGCATTGCAGAATTTGAGAAAAAGGAAGCTGAGAAGCGGGCTTACAATTCTTTCTATACTGATTGGAATAACAGCAATATTTGCTTTGCTGAGCTTTGGGATTGGAATTCAGAAATATGTTGACACTTTGGCAGACGAAGCTGGAAGGGACAAGCTTTTCATTCAGGGCAAAGGCATTGGAGCGCCTGGAACAGATGAGAATTTCTTCCTTGACAAAGAGGATATTGATTTTGTAAGCAAAATTAAAGGCGTTAATGAAATTGTTGGGATGTACTTTAAGATAGCTGAGATAAAATATGATGAGCAAAAAAGATTTTATTTTGTTTCTGGGATTAATACTGATAAAATTGATTTCATAGAAGAAACTTTTTCAATAAAGGTGATAAAAGGAAGGAAGCTTAAAGAAGGGGATATTGACAAAGCAGTGCTTGGCTACAATTACCAGTTTGAAGACAAAATTTTCAAGAAGCCAGTAAGATTAGGGGACAAGATAGAAATAAACAACAATAAATTTGAGGTAATTGGCTTCTACGAAGAAGTTGGAAACCCTCAAGACGATACAAATATTTACATAACTGACAAGTCATTTGAGCTGCTTTTTCCGAATTCAAAAGACAAGTTTGGGTTTGTGATGATGAGTTCTCAAAAAGGTGTTTTGCCATCAGAGTTGGCTGAAAGAATAGAAGATAAATTAAGGAAATTCAAGGACCAGGAAGAAGGCAAGGAAAATTTCTTTGTGCAGACTTTCGAGGATGCGCTTGCAACCTTTACAACAATAATAAATGTGATAAACGGAATGCTGGTGCTTATTGCCCTTGTATCTCTTGTTGTGGCTTTTGTTAATATAATGAATACAATGTATACGGCAATAATAGAAAGGACTAAAGAAATCGGAGTGATGAAAGCGATTGGCGCAAAGAATACTGACATATTGATTGTTTTTGTTGTTGAGTCAGGCCTTATCGGATTTGTAGGCGGGTTATTGGGGGTTTTATTAGGCTACATAGTTTCCAGCATTGGAGGCTCAATTGCAGCTGCAAATGGATTTGCGCTTTTGAAGCCAGCATATCCCATATATCTTATAATCGGTTGTTTGGTTTTTTCATTTTTAGTCGGAGCTGCAGCAGGCTTTTTCCCAGCGAGAAGAGCTTCGAAATTAAAGCCTGTGGATGCGCTGAGGTATGAAT
>CAYOWR010000012.1:7108-10168 GCA_964407725.1 uncultured Methanosarcinales archaeon | reverse complement strand
CTTACCAGGCCTTTAAATTCAAAGCCGTTTATGTCGCTTATAGGATCTTCATACATCTCTACTCTTGTCTGCTCGCCGTCGTAAATTATGTCTAAACCAGCTTCCTCAAGAAATTTTAATGCAAATATTTGTGATTCTTCCTTAAGCTGCTGCTTTAAGCCCGGATTTTTTTTGTCTTCCTTTATTTTGATTAAAAGCTCTATAACCTTATCAGTTCTATCATCTAGCTTAAGCTTTGCGTACCACTCTTTGAGCGCACTTACATCATTGTTTGAAGCTCTTCCTGTCAATCCTTTTACCCGCCATGAAGGCTTTTGCAAACTTCCTATTTCCTGTGTAGGGAATAATGGCAAATTGGTCATTTTAGTAATTTCTTAGCTTTAGCCAAGCTTTCTATTTTTTTTATAGCGATTTGCTGCGGAACAAGCTCTAATGGCCTGTTTGGCACCAGCGCCAAGCCGTTAGGCTTTATTCTTTCAACAATTTGCAAAGCATATTTTGCAATAACTCTAGCATCTTCAACAAAAGAGTTCTTTGAGTTTATCACGCCAGCTTCAAGGAATTTTGTAAATTTAACATCTGCAAACTTTTTAAAATTTGTATTATAGGTGTCTACACCAATTCTTTCAACAGGCAGCTCAAGAAGTTTCGGCAGAAATTTTGAAGCATCTCCATTATATATGTGCAAGCTTGTAACCGCTTTAACTCCTTTAGAGGCCTCTTCCAAAGAATGATATATATGGTTCCAAAAATAATTCGCTTCATCTGTGTAAGCCAGGCATGGCTCGTTAAACTGAACAAAAGATAAATTACAATCTTTTTCCAGTCTTTTTATCTCAAAATTCAATATTTTGGCAAAATCAAGAAGAAGTTCCTCAAAAATCTCATTTTTTATTTTTCCAGTTTCCTCTCTATGAATTCCATCTGACAGATAAACAAATGCAAAAGGGCTTGGTAAAATTATTTTTCTTTTTCCCTGTATTTTTTGAATAAACCTGCAGTCAATAAGCTCTTTGGAATTCTTTAATTTGCTTGAGATTAATGGTCTTCTGTAAAACGTATTTGTGTAAATCTGCCTTGTTACCGGATTTTCACCTGCATTGCTGTTTGGCCTATGAAGTCCAAGAGCGCTTGCTATCGGCCTTAGAAAATCGCCCCAAAATAATTGACCATCAATTATATAATCAAGGCCTAAATTTTGCTGCAATTCTATAAACTCTATTGCCTCTCTCTCCAATGCTTTCTCGAATTCTTCTTTACCTGTCCTGCCTTTGAGCCAACTGCTTCCTATTTCCAATGCATGGTCAGACCTCGGCAAAATCCCGTTTAAATATGCTTGAACCTCCATAATTCAATTGTTAATTGCAAGCATATAAATAATTTTGATAAAATTATTCCTATAGGAATATTTATGATTATAATTATAACCAATAGAATACTCAAAATGTAGATATTCTCTGTGCTGCTTATCATATTAGAATTAATTAGAATTTTATTTTATCAAATCCAAAATCTTTATAACCTGTTTAAGAACCCTGTACTTTATGGCGGCGGTAGTTTAATGGCAGAATAAGCGGCTGTGGAGGTACATGGCGCATTCGCGTGCCAATCAGAACCCGCTTGGCGCGAGTTCGATACAGCAAACTGTGCTGCGAATTTCTCGCCCGCTGCCCTTTTATCACTCATTCTTTTATGTAATATTCAACTTTAAAAATAAACCTGTAAATTATGTAGGGCAGAGCAAAAGAAACAGCGTAAATTAAGGCGATGGTGAAAGGTTCATGAAAGTTCTTTAAGCTCAAAGATTTTATAAAGCTATTTGATAATTTTGATATAATAAAAATATTTAACAGAGCACTCATAGGTATTAAAACCGCTAAAGTAATGTGATGCCCAAATTCAAGATGCTCTATGCTTCTTATTGCGATTTCAAACAAAAGCCCGAAAACTATCCCCACAACTGTAATAATAATATAAAGGGAAATTCCGCTGAAAACCAATAATGCAGGAATCAACGCAACAGAAATTGCAAAATTTGCGGCAATAATAACCACCAGTAATATCCAAAAAATTCTTTTATCAAAAAATCTAGCCTCTGAGGACTTCAGCTGCCTTGCATTATGGATTATATTAACTGCTTTATCTATATCTTTATGATTCCAACCTCTTTTTTCAAGCCGTCTTATTAAGTTGTACATATTTCTCAAGTGAGCAAATTTGGTAAGTCAATGCTCTTCTTTCTCTTCATTAATAATCTTCTTAATAAAAGTCAGGAAATCTTTGGTTTTCTCATAATACTCTTTTAGAATATCAATATTGATTTCAATTACTTCACCTTTGTCTATAGTTGCTATCATAGTCACATGCCTTCTGAATTCCTCCCTTTTTGCATATTCTGCTTTGCTTAGCTTCCTTAATCTTAAATAAAAATTGATGTAATCTATTAACTCTATATTGTCTGGAAAAGTTTTCTTGAGCAATTCGCATCTCAAGCCGGCATTTGTAGGTATGTTAGCAATCAATTTTTTTTCTTTTGCATACTTAAGCAAAGATTCAAGGCCAAACCCAATGCAGCTTATGATTCGTTCGATTACATTTTTTATAACATCTACTGTTCTGGTATACTTTAAGCTCACCCAAAAAAGATGATCCACTCTTTTCAATTCCTGCACTGCCAAATCAAAGGATTCCTTCATGCCCAGAATTACTTATTTTGTATTTTTAAGATAGCTTCTGCTAAATTGCCACTGCTCTCCTCAAGCGCTTCTAAAGCCTGCTCTTTTGTGCAGTTAGTCTGCTGCATAACTGTCGCAATATCATCTTCATCAATCTCTCCTCGCGCAGGCTCAGATTCTGTGATGTCCCCTGTTATCTGAAAAGTTTCTTGGCCCATCATGTTTACTTTGCTTACCTGGGGATTTTTGACGATAATATCCTTCTCTTGTGTTTTGATAACAACAATCTCAGCATCAATCGCTTCCTGCTTGATGCCTAGCCTTTTCATTGCCTTTTGCATTTCTCTTGGGCTTACGCCTGGAAACATTAACATCACCCTATGCC
>CAYOWR010000012.1:0-7098 GCA_964407725.1 uncultured Methanosarcinales archaeon | reverse complement strand
CCTTTTCATGGCTTTCTGCATTTCCCTTGGATTCATTCCCGGAAACATAAGGTCACCTATATCCCCAGCAGCCTATTTCCGTATGTGTAAAGAAACAGCATAATGACGATGACAGCAACGCAAAGCACAATTATATGGCCGGGCTTGAATTTTATCTTGCTTTTATATTCGTCAAAGTACCTTACTAAGCCGCCTATGCCAGAAGGCATTGAGATTCTATCTTGTGCCATTTTGTATTAAAAATAATGGCAGGGTCAGAATAAGCCACCTTTTGTCAGGCCCTTGTACAACACTAAGTCATGAATTCCTCGTTGCGATGGCCTATCTTAGCATTAAACTAAGCATCCTAATGGACTTGCACCGGCCAGGACTCACCGTTTCACCCATGCTGCAAAAACGTCGTTTGGTTATCTCAATTCCCTCGCAGGAATATTCGCAAAATTCATCCTTTATTGCAGCGGTCTCGTTTCTGAGTGGTTGCCCCCTATTGCTAGAGCTCACTTCCGTGAGTGGCTGCTTTAACGCCAACAGCATAGCTATTGGGTGGGTGGACTTTCCTCAGCCAATCAATGACCGAAGCTAAGTACTAACCCTGCTGTATAATAGTAAAGAAAGTGAATATTTAAAACTATCTCTTTATTACCTTAATTTTTTCTTTCAAAAATTACAATGCTCAAAGGTTGCTCGCCGCTCCACACCTTTTTTTCCTTTAAGACCGCAAATTTATATTTTTCAGCCTTATTTTTGGCAAAATCTGGCTGTTTGGTTATAATTGCAATTTTTCCATCTCTTTTTAAAATAAATTCTGCCTGATAAAAAAACTCGTTGTGTATTTTTTCAAGATTGATGTTCTTAGAGCTCGGCAGGCCTGAAATTATTCTGTCAACGCTTTCCTTCTTGAATTTTATATCCAGCCATTCAAGCTCCACCCTGCTGAAATTTATCTGCTTATCAACCCCTGCAATTTTCGCGTTTTTCTTTGAGTAATCAACAAACTTGAACATATGATCAAAGCTGTAAATCTGAGGTTTTGTTTTTCCTGGCTTTTTGTCAATATTCCTGAAAAATTTTTCATAATCAATTCCTAAATTCAGCCTGAGAAAGGCAAATTTGTCTTTCTTGTAGTAATTAACCGGGAAATCTGCAGCATAAAGCGCAGCCTCGATTGATATGACGCCATCTCTTGAGAAAGGGTCAAGCATAACATTTTCCTTTTCAAATCCGCTTTCTTTTATCAAGGCATAGGCTATAGTTCCTCTCAAAGAATTAGAATGGAGAAAAATTTTATATGATCTTTTATTTAGCTCGAGGCCCGCAAAATCAACTCCAAAATAGCATTTATTGCCGAAAATATAAGCAAAAAAAATTATGTCTGGGCTTTTAATGTTAAATCTGAAATTTTTATTTTTTGATTTTATATATTGCACAGCTTTTTCTTCCGCATCAACGCTTTTAAAATTATGAGTGCCGAGTCTTGTGCACTCGACTTTGAAATTCCTGGATTTATTTATCCAGTCGTCAAATCTTAATGCTTCAATATGGTTTTTAAAATCAATAAAAAAATTATCAAATTCAAAATCTCCTAACAAATACAAAATCCTGTCAACAGATTGGGCTTTATAGCATAATAAGCACAGATCTTCAAATTTTTTGAAATCAAAAATTGCACAGGTTTCTTTTATTTCGCATTTCGCACCTATCAACCCTTTAATCTCTAATGCGGCAATGTCTTCAATTCCTTTGGATGTTATTGCAAGTCCTTTCATAGCAGAAAAATAATTAATGTTCTTTAAAAACGTTTTGAGAAATCAAATGCATTAACTATTAATCAATACGCTATCAAATTTCTTAAATTTGGGCCTATACACAACTAAAAATTGCTTGTCTAAGGGATTTGCAGCTATATCCGTAGAAGGTTGGTTATTCATCTGATTCGACAATTTCATAAAAGTATTTGAAATTGGACTTCCGTCTCCATTCATTGCCATTATATAAACTGGTGCCTCTCCATTTGTTTGTGGCGTGTCATCGCCTCTCATGGCAATCAAAAATTTATTAG
Organism: uncultured Methanosarcinales archaeon; assembly: GCA_964407725.1. GTDB lineage: Archaea > Nanobdellota > Nanobdellia > Woesearchaeales > GW2011-AR4. The sequence goes on along the minus strand of CAYOWR010000012.1, from coordinate 5,039 downwards.
ATCCTTTGTTATATGATACAGTATACAATCCAAGATTGTCATCTAATCTATCGCTGTTTGAGGTATCAGCAGTTTTTATTGTGTAGTCTTGATCTATCTGGCCATCCAATGCCACTGCTTGTCCTGATATTGTACCTGCTCCACTTACTTGTTTGCTCCAAACAATTAGGAATTTATTAATGCTGCCACTAAATGCAACGCTCTGGCTTGGCACAGCAGATGCGCTTGCAGTATATCCTGTTTGCCCTAATGCAATCATTGTACTTGTATCTATCAACCTATACCAATTTGCAGGTTTATTCTTGCAATCATCATCATTTGTTGGGTCTCTATGGCCAACTACAATTGCAGTTCCAGAACTCGGGTCAACAGCTATATGTGGTGTGGCGTATAAACAATTTTGAAATGATGGTGCTCTATCTGTGAGCTGAATTGTTTGTGTCAATGTTTCATCCAGCTTTATACCTCTAATATATGAATGGCCATTACTATAAGTGTTTGCATTATTGCTATTATACCATGAAGCAAGGAAATAGCCAGTCGACGGAGAATAAGCCACACTAGTACCACGCCATTTATCTCTTTTGCCTTTTAACGTATCAACTACAATATCAGAAGAAATCTGTGGTTGCTGCCCTGGAACATACTTAACAAGATTTGCTTTTGCGTAGTCATTTCCGCTTGTTCCAACTGTGTAAAATACAGCAAAAGTTTCACCACCCCAAGCAACTTTAACTCCAAATATTGTTCCAGCTAAAGATCCAATTGAAAATGGCTGGCCTATTGCAGAGCCATCTTTATCCAAAAATATTCCATATAACTCTCCGCTTGATTCATAAGCTACAAGATAAACTTTATTTTGCTCGTCAAAAGCTACATTTGGTGAGCCAAGATTTAAAGACGAGCTTAAAATATTCTTTTCTTGGACTATAGAAAATACACCAGAAGATCCACTACCTTGGTTTAATTCATTTACTAAATTAACTATAGTCGCATTTTTTGACACCCACACCACACTTAACTTGCCATTATTATCGCTGTAAGCAACAACAAAAGTATTATTGTAATAAACTACATGCAGTCCAAAAGTTACATTAGCCTCAATTAGAATTCCATCATTTTGATTCCAAGGTCTTAGCATAATATACCCTTTCTGCTTTGAAGCATCAAAAGTTGCACTGGCAACCCATGGAGCGTTATCAACAAAAAACACTTGCCCATAATTCTCTATTCTCCAAGGAGCAACAGTCAAATCAACATCTTGTCCATCTGGAGTTATTCCATGCATAGGGCCCAATCCGCCATAAACAATATATCCTTTATTTAATGTTAGTTGATTTACAGTAACTTGACTTTGATATGCAGCTATGTTCTGCTTATTAGTATAAATCAATACCTTTTCATTATTTGTGCCATTTGCATGTACAATTTGATTCCCACTAATCCATATGAACCCACCTAAATTAGTTCCTAACAGTTCATTATCATAAGCTATTCTTCCAGTATCTTCAAGCCAGCTAGCCCAATGGCCGTCAGCAGCAACAAATAAGTTGCCAGCCACTAAAGCTTTATCATCATTCACCAAATTCGAAACCCACTCACCTATATTCACTTCATAGCGCTCAGCTTCTTGATTATTATTTATCTCTTTAATGTAAGTGTACTTATCATTGGCAATCCACCATCCATTATTTCCTGTTCCAAAAGTTTTTTCTTCTCCAGTTTGCAAGTCAGCAACCCAGTTCTCGCCAAAGCCATAAGTTACATATCTTCCATCCAGACTTAATTGAGGATTCTTGCCATTGTTTGTTTGTGTTGGTGTCCAAGTTCTTAAGACATTTGTACCAGTAATTCCATATGTGCTTGTACCACTACAATCTCCAGAATTTGTTAAAGAGCCGAATTGTACATAAGCAACTGCATTGCGATTCATTAAGCTTAATGGATTATTATTTTTGACAACAGTGACAGCAGGAACATAATTATAGGCGTTTGAATTCTGCGTAATAACAAACGGTCCGTTTATTGTCCCATCACTCCTTATTTCATAGATGCTGTCGCCGTTGTCGCTACCCTGGTCTGATCCCCTGTGCTCGCCTGCAACCCAGTAGCTGCTTCCTGAATAGGCCATGTCTGAGAAGCCGATTCTATTCGGGTTTGCGTAAACAGCTGTCTCGCTGCCTACTGTTCCATCTGTTCCAACTGTTTGTTTTTTCACAGCGCCGAACCAGCCGTAGAAAACATCATACTCATTTCTTTGGTTGTTGTAGAATACGACATAACCTCGTCTTGATGTTGGTGATATTGTACATCGAGCTGCCATAAAATTTCCATTATTGTCAATAAATCTGCCGTGAACGCCGTCGTCGAAGCCCCATGTAACCAGTAGATTATTCGGTCCTGCGGCAACAGAAGGATTAGCTCCCCCGCCTGCAGTTCTTGAACCTGATATTGTCAGCTCGCTGCCTAATGTCCCGTCCGGCGAGACGAACATGCCCATGATTGTGCCGCCTGTTATTATTCCTTGCGTGCATGCCACGAAGAACTTCTTGGCAGACTTGCTGTATTCTATGGAATTTCCGATCGACCATCCCTGCGCGCCTACGTTGCACCTATCTATTAATTTGAAATTCTGCTTCACGAATGTTCCATCCGGCTTCACAAGACTGCCGTACATAGGACCGACTGCATTGCCTACAGCTGTGCCCCACACGACCAAGAACAAATCGTCGTCCTCGTCATAAGCAATCTTTATCCCGCCGTTGAAGTCAGGCGTTGTTCCCAGCACGATATTGCTGCCAACAAGCGTGCCGTCGCCTTTTACGAACTGGCCTACTGCTGCTGGCCCGATGCTACCGCGCTGTCCATTCTTGTTCCACACAGCCAGAGCAATATCACTCTTTGTGCTATATGCAATGTCAACTGGTCGCCAGATTCCGAATGGTAATGATATTGGAATATTATTAGCAGGACAATTTCCTCCACCTAGAACAGAGCCACCACCTCCAGAACCTCCACCAATTGTAATTGTTTCCCCATTCGAAATTTTGTTCTTAGCTCTGTAGATTTTAACAGTATAAGTTCCATCAGCTAATTCATTTGGCACATTTATAGTAGTTTGATCACAGCCTGAATTTACGTTTCCAGCATAGGTATTTCTTCCACTACTGGAATAAAATTGAACTGTTCTTGTCAAGGAATTTCCTCTGATTGTTAATCTGTCTCCTCTATTTACTTGACTAGGCGTAACTGACGAAATCCGTGGCAATGGCCCAGATGGAGAATTGCAATTTCCTCCACCATCATCCCCACCACCAGTTGGCGCGCCTGTTATAGTTACACTTTTTCCATTTGAAATTTTGTCTTTTGCCCTGTAAATTTTTAATGTATAAGTGCCAGGAGGCAGATCTTTTGGAACAGGCAAACTTACTTGATTGCAATTCTTGTTTGCTTTGCCAACATAAGTGCTTTTTGAGCTACTCATGTAAAACTGAACTACACTAGTCAGATCTGTGCCTGTTATTGTGAAAGTGTCGCTTCTTGAGCCGGTTTTTGGGTTTACATCTGAAACTTGCGGCAAAGGCCCAGAAGGAGCATTGCATTCATTACGTTCGTTACCTTGTCCTATATGGTCCTCACTAAAGCTGTCAATATCAAAGACTGACATATTGATATTACAGTAAATATACTGCGACGGTATAATTCCTTTTAAGGTTCCATCATCATTGTAATGATATAAATTCAGCTCATCTGGACATCTGCCTATCTCATCTGCAAAATACTTCACCCTTAATTCTATTGGATTGTCAAAAACTGTTCCAGACGGTCCAAATTTGTAAATGTCGCTTAGCCTATCAGCATTATCTATTCTAGAATCTTCTATTTTCTCAATAGAAATTTTTGATACATCAACACCAGCATCGTTAGGCACAACTAATATAGCAGAGCTGTCAATTGATTTAATAACTGTTACTTGTTTGTTTCCTGTTTCAGGAATTGCTGTTTTAGATTCTTTTGTAATGTATTGGTAACCCGCTACAATTATTAATGCTAAAATGATAATTATAAATCCATAAGCAATTTTTTCAGAAGTAATAAAACGTCTCTTAAGCATAAAAATTAACCTTTTTTCTTTTATTTAAATAATTTTCTAGTTAAGGCTATTGATAAATTTATAAAATTGTAAAATAAGAATAAATGCTACGGTATAGATATCCATAAAACTTTGAATTCTCCCTTATTATTATTCAATGCAGCCACAAATTGACCATTTGCATAAGTCACACTAAGTCCTGGAATTCCTCCAGAAAATTTTGTGTCAATAAGATAACCAGAATTGGAGTCCCATTTGCTTAGTACTATATAATTTTTTCCACCTTCGTATTCGATGGCATAAATAATCCATAGGGTATCATTAACAAGAACAGCCTCTGCATTTCCCCAGCTCTTTATTCCAGGAGGCAAAGCAAACTCTATATCTTGTCCATCTGGAGTTATGCCTCTCATTTTTTTCCGGAATCCATAAACAATGTAACCTTTCTCTATTTCCAAATTGCCTATATATGTTTGAGCTGCATATTCTTTTGTTTTGACTCCATTTTGCCACAGCCAGATTACAGTATTTTCATTATTGCCGGCATGCACCAAGTCATTTCCGCTTATTCTTGGCATGCCTCCTACATTGTTTGCTAGCAATTGACCATCAAATGCAAGTCTTCCGCCTGGAGCTCTAGTAGCCCAATGGCCGTCGGCAGCAACAAATTCGTTGCCGCCTGAATAAGGATAGTTTGTGTTTCTTTCAATTCTGTCGTTCATGTTTACTTGCCATAGCTCAGTTCTTTGCTTGTCATCTCCACCTGGATTTAAATCAATGACCTTTTGGAATAACATGACATCATTTTGTATCCAATGTCCGCTGAAGCTTTGAGCATCCTCTCCAAATCTATATTCTGTGCCTGTCTGAAGGTCAGCCACATTGTTTTTTCCAAAGCCATATGATACATAACGGGCATCAGGTGAGATATGCGGGAACCATCCAT
>CAYOWR010000011.1:4022-10717 GCA_964407725.1 uncultured Methanosarcinales archaeon | reverse complement strand
GAGCTTTTTTTTTTTTTTTCTCTTGAGGAACAGGCGTGCCTTGCCCAACTAATTCTTCCGGCTTTTGCTGTGTGCAAGCGCTAACTAATAAAATGCCCAATACTAATAACCAACTTATTTTTTTCATTTTACACCCCCCTAAATGTTTATTTTATATATTTATTAGCATGAAAACTTAGATATTATTAAACTTTATTATTCTGAAAAACGTCTAGAATAGTCTGATTTTCGTTCACAAAGGCATATCTAGTCTTATCAGCAGAATTCACAAACTTTGGGTTTTTTAGTTGATTTCATTGCAGAGCTTTTAGATTTAGTTTTTTTTGGTTTTTTTGCTTTTGCCATTGCCATCACCTTTTAAGTTTCTTACTAAAGCATATTAATAAAGGTTATTATTTTGCAACAAATTAAGATATATCTCTATGGGTTTCATACAAAAATGCAGCATCCTCATCATATTTCTTCAATTCTTGTATCAAAAGCCTGGATATGTCATCTGATGTGACAAACTTCTTTTTGTTTATTGATTTTGTCACTTGTGTGCATACCTTATTGGCTAATTCTTCTGCCTTTTCTTCATTCATGTGCGCATTCCTGCATGCAAAATAGCAGGAGCCATAGACTTTCCTTTCATCATAAGGCTCCGTATGGCCTTTTCTTTTTACTATGTGCAATAGAGTTTTATCCTTGCTCTTCTTTATTATTTTTCTCTTTTTCATTTTAGCCTAAGTTTATAGTTCCATTGGCTATTAATATCAGCAGCCATCCTAATGCAACTAGTATAACGCCAATTGCAAGCCTCATATAAGTTCTGTTGGTTTGCTTCCATTTTTTTAATATTTGTATTTTTGTTCCGGAATATACCATAAAAAGTATCACGACCAGAGGCAGCACAAATATTATATTGTACAATATAAGCCACAAGAATGCCTGAAAATTAAAATTTTGCGATAAAAACACCAATATTGCGAGGTACGGGCCGCCAGTGCAAGGCAGTTCTACTCCAGCAACAAAAACCCCTAGAATAACCATAGCTGGCAAAGTGAGCTTTTTTGTCATGTCATGAATCTTTTTAGCTTTTTCTGGCGGAATAGAAAGAGTGATGCCCTGGCCATACCAGAAAAAGTCCTTTATTTCGATAAGGCCTGCAACTATAACGATGGAGCCAACAACTATTGAAATATACTCGCTTATATACTGGGGAACAGTACTTAAAAAGTAAAGTATGCCTAATCCCGCCAAAAGGTATGTCAGAAAAACAAAGAATATGTAAATCAAGCCATAAAACAGCATTTCCCTTTTTGATTTGAAAACTACCATAACAGAAACAAGCAATATCAGTACCCCTATGGCGCAAGGATTAATTGAATCAATCAACGCTGTCACCAAAACAGTTCCTAATGTTGGAAGATATGCTTCAACTGCCATTTTATTGTGAATGCCCTATATTTGGGCCTATTTGTTCAATTGGTTTTTCTGTAAATACAATCTTAATCCTGTCTCCAGGAGGGACTTTTTCATACGGAGATATAACGTAAGTCGATGGACTTTGAATTAAATTGCCATTAACAAAAACATAAAGCTTGGCTGGCTGGCCATTGCAAAAATCACCATCATGAAATTGGATCAAGCCTTCATCTGCTGGAACCTTTATTCCATCATCAGCTATTGAGCCGCCAACTGCATAGAAAAAAGCTCCTAGGCTGGCTGACTTTTTATCCAGTAAAACACCTTCCACATGAATCCTGTTGTCATTATGGGCATGCATTAACTCAACTCCCTGCTTGTTTGATAGCATGCTTTTTGGCTCTGAAAGCTTGATCTCTTTGTCACACACCCATATCTCAAAATCCGCATGCCAGTGAACAGGACCTTTTGTCACAGATATGATGTTAAGGTGCAAAGTTGTCAAAATCAGGTATAATGTCACAACTCCAATGACGGCTATAATAAGAAAGTAAGCTATTCTTTTGTTTAATTCATTCATTTTTTTGCTGAACAATAAAATTATGATGATTAGGACAATAAAAGCCAAAGAGCCATAGCCGACTGCCTGCAACTGTGTTATTGGATATAGCTCAGAATGGTCCAGCATAAAATCTTCTTCAGCCTCATGAGATAAAACATTAAATGCAAATATAACTATAATTATAAAAGATAAGCACAAAAACCTCTTTTTCATAAGAAATTCCTAAAATTAATATTATTTAAAACTTGCTATTTTTTCCGACAAATAAACATCGCATGATCCTTCTGATACGGGACTAATTCGCGATAATCTATTATTTGCAGCTCTTTTTCCAGTTGCTCTTTGACCAGCTTGAATATTTCCTTGGGTTTCCTTGTCACATCAATGCTTCTTGACTTTACAGCAATCAAAGCGTAGCCATCTTTTTTCAGGAAAAGCCTGGCATTTTTTAGGAATATTTCAATCTGATTTTTTTGAGCAACATCTTGATAAATAACATCAACTGCTGAAATTCTTTCTTTAATTGAATCAGTTTTATTGGCATCAGCAAGAATTGGAGCAATGTTTTTTCTGTCATAGCAGACAAAAATCAAATCCCTAATAACCCTTGGAGCTATATCGACAGCAAAAACAAAACCTTCTTTTCCTACAATGTCCGAAACATGGCTTGCTGTTGTGCCTGATGCGGATCCGAGGTATAGAACTACATCATTTTTTCTGATACCAATATTTGGGCTTCCTTTTAATATTGCAGCTGCAAGCTTGCTTTTTGAGGCATCCCATTCCCTGTATTCAACCCCATTTTCTTGAATTAGTCTCTCGCCATAAACATTTTTGCCAGGCATTAGATTAATTGTATAAAGTTGCCTTCTTTTGCCTTGCGATTCATAAACTTCAAAAATTTTTGATTGTTGGATTTTACTCATAAAATACAACCTCAAAATTTTGAAAGAATTTTGTTGTTTGTATCATTTTAATTTGTCAATTTTTTCTTCAAGCTCTTTTTTTAGTTTATCTCCTATGAATTTTCCCTGAAAATAATCAATTTTTGCGGCTATTGAGATTTTATCTGCCAATGCCCTTGCAATCTTGCCATGCATTTTATCTGGTGCTTTGGATATCAAAGGATGATTTACAATTACTCCATGCCTTGGCGGCTTAGCGCCTGTTTTCATGTGCCTGAACAATGCCTTTTCAGCCCCAAGAATTTGAACTGTGGAAGCTGGCATCTCGCTCAATCTTTTCAAAGAGCCTGCATGTTCTATCAATTTTGCCCCTACAAGAACATCAGCTACCGCCTTTAGATTCGGGCATAGATCATCCATAAGGGATGAGATATAATTGAATTGATTTTTCTTGAGCTGGTACAAGTCATAAGTTTGCTGCGCCAAATTTCTTATTGGCTCCAAATTTTCCTGCTCTAAATCAGCGCCAATGGAATCTGATTTTTTTATATTTAATCTTTTTAAAAGCTCTTCTTTTTCATTTTCCAGTATATTCTCAACAAACTTTTCATGGCTTTCAGTTGCCCTTGAAAATTCAGGATTATGCAGTTCGTACCACTCTCTTAGATTCTTTACAAGAATATTTATGGCTTTTTCTATTCCTTCTATGGAATTTATTGCCTGAATAAGCAATACATCATCATTTACAGAATTTTTTACATCAAATTTTGTTAGTTGAATATTTTTATCATAAAAATCATTGAAGAATTTACTGTCTTTAAAAAAAAGCAATATTTGCTGCAGTGCTTTTTCATCAATATCTTTCAATTCTTTATGTTTGCTTTTTATTTTTTCTATAAACTCGCTTCTATTCTGATAATTATTTATATTCTTGAATAATATTTTATCAACTAGGCTAAAGTTTTCATCAAATGCAAAAACCCCCATTATATTTGAAAATATATACATATTAGGTAGTAGTGATAGTTATTTTTTAAAACTGTCGGAAAAGCATAAAAAACTGTAAAGTATAAAGTATAATCTTCTATTTTAATAGATTTAAAGGGCTCAAACACGGCTTTTCATGGTGAAAAGCCTGTTCCGAAAGGAAATTTCAGAACTTCGTAACTGAAATTTCCTCTCCAGTCAGTTTTCGCCCACGAAAAAATCCAGCCATGGCGAGGCGAGGCGGGGGTTGTCCCTTACGGGGTGCCGAGTAGGTTTTCGAGCAATGCGAGAAAACCGTCGAAGCCATGTCTGGCTGGATTTTTTTGATTCTACTTAATAACTTGACTTTACAAAACCACTAAATTAATAAATAAAAAAATTTTAATGCTAAATATGGTGTTGGTTTATATAACCTGCAAAGACAGGAAAGAGGCAGAGAAAATTTCCTATCACTTATTGAGGAAAAGGCTTATAGCCTGTTCCAATATCTTTCCCGTACAAAGCATGTACTGGTGGAACTATAAGATTGCCAATGAGAAAGAATATGTTATTATAGCAAAAACTAATAATAAGAACTTTAAAAAAGCCGTTATGGAAGTAAAAAGGCTGCATTCATACAAGATTCCGTGCATTTTGAAAATCAATGCAGAAGCAAATAAAGAATATGAAGCCTGGGCAAATAAAGAGATGAAATAAACTATATGTTTCACATAATAAAAGAGGTGCGGGATATAAAGAGGCTGAACCAGATACTTGGAGTTCTTTTTGAAGAAGGCTTTGACTTCCTTCTGGCTAAAATAGGCTTGGGCCACAAAATACCATTAACAAAAGTTCTAGGCAAGAAAATAAGAAAATCTGAAGCTGTGAAGCCAGAAGTGAGATTAAGAAGGACTTTTGAGAAGCTGGGGCCAACTTTCATAAAGCTAGGCCAGCTTTTGAGCGTAAGGCCGGATTTGGTACCAAAAGAGTACTCTAAAGAGCTTGAAAAGCTGCAGGACAAAATTCCATCTTTTTCTTTTTCAGAGGCAAAGTCAATAATTGAGAAGGAGCTTGGAAAGAAACTGGAAGATGCCTTTGCAGAGTTTGAAAAAACTCCGGTAGCTTCAGCCTCAATAAGCCAGGTCCACAGAGCAACCTTGAAGACTGGCAGGGTTGTCGCAGTAAAAATACAAAGGCCGAATGCGAGACAGATAATGGAAACTGATATTGAGATAATGCTGTATTTTGCAAACCTATTGCAGAATAATGTAGAAGAAGCAAAAAGATTCAGGCCTGTAAAGATAGTGCAAGAATTCAAGGAATGGACGGAAAAAGAGCTTGATTTCAGATTAGAAGCCAGAAATGCAAAAAGATTCCTGCAGAACTTCAGAAACAGCAAAACTGTTTACATACCAAAAGTATATGATGAGCTGACCACTGAAAAAGTGCTGACCTTGGAGTTTATAGATGGAATAGAGCTTCACGATATAGCTGGGATAAAAAAAAGAAAACTAGATTTCAACAAAATTATAAAAAATGGTTTTGATGCGATTATGGCCCAGGTTTTTGTTTATGGAATATTCCATGCAGATCCGCATCCTGGAAATATAATAATCCAAAAAAATAATTCAATAGCTTTTGTTGATTTTGGAATTGTTGGATATTTTGATGAGAAGCTGAAGAACAAATGCATAGACATATTTTATGGGATTGTGGAGCAAGACACAGACTTGATTATGGACACTTTAGTCAGCATGGGAATGGAAGCAGATACAGACTATGAGCAGCTTAAGTCAGATATAAGCTTTATCATACAGCCATTGCAAAACTCTTCGATAAGCGACATCAAGATAAGCAGAACAATAGAAGAGATTTTGGACATTGGGCTAAGGCATAAGATAAAAATTCCAGCCTCTTTTGTGCTGTTTGGCAAGACCATCATAACTTTGGAAGGGGTTGCGCTTGAATATGATCCAAAGTTTAAACTGATAGAGACAGCAAAGCCATTCATTGAGAAGTTAATAGCAAAAAGAGCCAGCCCATTATATAAATGGAAAAGCTTTGTCCACAGCATAGACAGGTACAAAAGATTTGCTGATGAATTTCCAGAAAAAGCTGAGAAAGCCCTTGACAAGATACAAAGGGGCACAATAAAGGTTGATATAGAAGATACTGACATCAAAAAATTGGCTCTTGAAATAGACAGGAGCAGCAATAGAGTTGCTTACGGACTGTTAATTGCTGCTTTGCTCATAACTTCAGCAATATTGGTAAATATTGAGAAAGGGCCTTCCATAGTTGGAATCCCGATACTGGCATTTTTTGGATTTGTGTTTGCATCATTTTTGCTGTTTATACTTTTTGTTTCAATTATTAGGGAAAAATTCAGGCATTGGTAAATATAATTTTTAATCAACAATTAATAAAACAACAACTCAAATCCATTGACGAAAAATCCAATAAATGAATTAAAATTTTAAAATAAATAAAACGACCTCACGCTGTGGAACAATAAAAGGTGACCCGTTGTTTATTGTTTAATGTATAAATAGGCGAGGGCGAGCGTATGGCAAGACAGCGTGTGACATGCGAGTGAGCGAATCACTCGCTCACATTTCACTCGAGCACTATTAATTGCGAACGAAGTGAGCGGATTGAAAATTTAAAATAATTCAAAATAACGCAAATTCATTAAAGAAAAATTAAATGAGAATATAAAAATTTAACAATTAAAATGCCACAAGCAGTTGTTCATGTCTTATTCACAATCATTGTACTGGACTTGTTGAGGGACCATTTTCTTAAAAACAAGAAGAATATGCCTTTGCATTATGTTTTTATTGGGGGAGTCGCTG
>CAYOWR010000011.1:0-3985 GCA_964407725.1 uncultured Methanosarcinales archaeon | reverse complement strand
ATATTGATGTTCCGTTATTCTGGGTTTTGAACATATTTTTGGGTTTTGATGTTCCGTGGTTCCACAGAATTTTCACGCATACATTTTTTTTTATTTTCATCTTCCTAGTTATAGCCTTCCTGTATTATGACTTTAATAAGAAAGCCAGCAAAATATTTTTTATAATTTCATTTGGAGTTGCATTTCATATAATCTTGGACTGGCTTCTTGTAGGTGCAGTAGCTCCTTTATATCCATTTTCAGATGCTACTTACGGATTTAATCTTGTTGGAAAATTAGGATTGCCTTTAGCCATTGAAGGCTTGGAAGCCATTGTTTTGCTGTGGTGGCTTTGGCATGAGGAGAAAACCCACAAGATTAGCGACTTTATCTAGAAAACACCAAACTGCTTCAGGAATCTCATAATTAAGGCTACCAAAAACACTATTCCAGCTGCTGTGAAAATATTGCTTTTTCTCTTGTCCTTAAGATAAACAATGCCAGCGGCAAGAAGCATTCCAGTAAGCAATGCAAGCCACTTCCACGTGTTGCTTATATTTGTGTAAAAGACGTAGATTTCTATGATTGCTATTGGCACAGAAACCATAAATATCAGATTCCAGTTATATTCTTCTTGCATTTTAATGTTTTTTATTTATTTTATTATTGTTCCTTTAAATTTCTTTCCATTCAAAAGATTTTCAAAATTCCTTAAATTTTTTCCTACCACATAAACTTTTATATCTGACTTCTCTGCTTCCTTTGAAGCAACTGGGTCAAAAGGCACATTCATGCCGGCCTTCCATTTTGCACCTATCAATTTTCTGTAATTTTGCCAGCTTATTTTTATTATTTTTTTTGCATCTTTAAATTTTCTTGGATCCTTGTCATACAAATAGTCAATATTGCTCATGTTCATAACTTCATTAACGCCAAGATTTTTCGCCAGCAGAACTGCATCATAGTCTGTGCTCCATCCAGGAAGCCAGCCGGAAGCTATAACAATCTTTTTCTTGAATTTTATCTTTTGGTTTGGGTTTGATATTATGAAATTTTCTGCATTATATGCGAACATTGCTTTTAGTATATGGGCATTTATTTTTGTGGCATAAATACCAAGCCAGTCGAGCTCTTTATTGCTCAGCTTTTTTGACTTAGAAGCAACTTCCTGAAAATTTCTCGCGAGTTTTCCGCCGCCGCAAATTATGGCAAACTTATAATTTCTTTTTATATATTTTTCAATTGTTTTTTTGAAGATGGACAGGAATTTTTTATCTAAGTCGCCAGGAAATATTAATGAGCCTCCCAAAGATAATATTATAGTTTTTGACATATGGATTTTGTATGGAATAACATATAAAAACGTTTCTAATTGCTTCCCAAACCAATTAAACTAACTCCAAAAATAATCAAAACTATTCCAAGCCACTTGAATTTATTCATTTTCTCTTTAAGGAACTTGACACTTAGGAAGCTTACCCAGATGTAAGTCAATGCGACAAAGGGGTATAAGACTGATAAGTCACCGCCTTTTAAAGCTGGAATAAATAAAATAGTACCAAGACCATACAAGGCTACTCCGCCAAAAAGAGGATAGTTAGTTGCTAAAGAGCTGATTTTTGACAAGCTTTTCGCAGATGCTTTTTTAAGCAAAATCGGCCCAAAAGCTCCCACTAAAGTTGCCAAAATCACTAATCCAATTGCCCAAGGCTGAGTTGTCATAAAGCACCTAGCACATGGTCTTTACTGCCATAACCTATCAATGCAATGCCTGCTATTATTCCTACCACTCCAAGCCATTTATAAAAATTCATTGACTCGTTTAGAAAATAAATAGATAAAAAACTCACCCAGATATAGCTTGTTGCGATTATTGGATACAAAACAGAAACTTCTCCGCCTCTAAAAGATAAAATCAGCAATATGCCTCCTACAATGTAAAGCAAAATGCCCCCAACCAGATAATAATTCGTAATTATGCTAAATACATCAAATGCCAAAGTTGCTGAGCCTTTCTTCCACAAAAGCTGCGCAGAAGAGGTAAGAAAAGTGGTGAATAAAACAAGCATAGCTGCCCATAATTTTGTTGCCATTTTTGGACTAAAAAGAGGGTTATTTTTATATTTATTGATTTGTAAAAATTAGAGTTTTGTTGCCAAGAATATTTGAGCTCATTTTTAGCGAGAAAATTTATAAAGAAGTAGATTAGCATTTAAGAAATGTTCAAAATAATCGGAACTGATACCTATTTGAAAGAGATTGGTAAGTGGTCTAAAGTTGAGATAGAATCAGCAGAAAAAATTCCAGAACAACTTAAAGAGAATCCATTTGTCGGCCAGCAATTGAGATATCCTTTCTTGAGAGAAAAGCGAATAAAAGATAAAAGAGTTTACTTTCTCATCTATGAGGACTTGAAGTTAGTTTTACTTGTTGCTACAAGCGGTAAAAAAGACCAACAAGCAACGATAGACCATATAATATCGCAATTTGATGAATATAGAAAAGTAGCAGAACAAATTGCTAAGCAAGTCTCTTAAATCTGCCTTGTTTTAAGTCTTCTAGAGAACTGGCAAATTGCCTGATTAAATCAAAATCTAGCTGCTCTAATTTCTTTAATCTTTCGTATTCTTCTTTAGGTATAGTTACTGTTTCCATAACAGATTTAATAGCAACCCTTATATATAAAAATATCGGTTAAAAACCACTCGGATACTAGAATTCGTGATGGATATAGGAGAACTAAAAATATATATTTTGTTCAACAGGTTTAAATACTTCCGCATTCTTTTTTTTACAAAATGAAATGTCATGACTGTAGACAAGAAATTACAGGGGAAATTAGAACTTTTGTTAAATTAGGAGTATGGGACATGATAGAAGACTTTGTTCATGTCTGTACATCATGCTTACATAAACGCCAGAAATTAGGAATTCAGCCTACTTAAGGGGGTGGAATTGATGGAGAATAAAGAAAGCACAGAAAGTAATACAGAAAAATATTTGAGACACATAAGGAACCTTATCATATTGATTATAGTGTTTTACATCATCCGTTCTGTTGTGAATTGGCTCAATGAAGCAGTTGCAATGGCAACTTATACTTGAAGAGGCTAAATCCAAATAAATGAAAAATATAAGAATGGATTTTATTGGATTAGTATTTTTACTTTTTGTAATTAGCGGATGTACTTCTGGATACCTCGACCAAGAAACAGTCAATGACGCTATAAAGCTTGGCAAGGAGGGTAAATTTAATGTTTCTGCTTACGCAATAGTAGAAAGAGAAGTATGTGGAGGTAAAGACTACTACTGTGACGAAGCGGGACATATAACGATGTCCACACCATACAGAACAATAATGTCTATGGCAGCAATTAGGGCTAAAGAATATAAAGAACTGACGCCAGATGATTTAAAATTATTGAATAGCGATATTGTAAGGTTTTTTGTTGATTCAGAAAAAGCGGAGAAAGCTGTTATAAAGTACAATATAAAAGATATTGGAGATAAAATCTCATATGATGTACTTCAACCAACTTCTATCATACTAGATAGTCCTTTAATCGTTTTTGATTTTCCGCACTCCAAAATAAAAAATCAGAAAATAAAATTAACTTTAATAACATTTAATGAAGAAAAGAATGTTGATATAGATATGTCTAAATATAAGTAAACCAGTCAAAGGGTGGGTGGCGGCGGGTCGGTTGAATTAGTTTTCGTATTGGTATCATTGAATTTTGCAGAAAATGCAGACTATCGAACGCTATTGTGAACAATATCTATTAATTAATAATCCATGAATTTTACTTCAACATTACCTCTATAAATGAAGAATAAGCAGGCCTAGTCACAAATACCCCAATTGTCACACCAATTATTGTTGTTATTGCAAAGCCTTTCAATAATCCTGCGCCTGCGAAAATCAAGGGTATCATTGCAACAACAACTGTCAAATAAGCGAGCATAATAATCAAGAAAGCCCTCTTGACTTTTTCTTTCCAATTGT
>CAYOWR010000010.1:8371-11239 GCA_964407725.1 uncultured Methanosarcinales archaeon | reverse complement strand
TTTCATCTATGCCTTCAACAATTGTATAATTTTTGTTGAATTTTTTTCTCTCTATGTACACCAATATCTTCTGGCTTTCCTTGGCAATTGTCTCGCAAACGCAGAGTTCTTTTACCAAGCCGCACATTGGACATACTTCACTCATTCCTTTTGTGTTCCTCCTTGTCGCTTTTGGTTTTTTATTGTGAGTATCCGTGCGATTGTTTTTTTAATTTCTTTGACTTTGCCGGGGCTTTTTGGCAAAGTGCCAATTGCTATCTGGGAATTTACTTTCATAAGCTCTTTTTTAAGCTCCTCAATCTTGTTGTTCAAATCCGATTCATTCATTATTCTCAGTTCTTTCGGTCTCATTTTTCTTCTTTCTTCTTCGCTTTTGTTTTTCTGGCTTATCTGTTTTTGCTTCCTTTGGTTTTTCTTTAGTTTCTTTGACTTCTTCGGCTTTTATTTCTTTGCCTTCAACCAATTCAATATCGTCTGGCAGCTTAATATCTGGCGGCATAATGCTCACTTTAACTCCGATTATACCGGTTTTAAGCTGGGCTTGTGCATTTGCTTTTCGTACGCTCATTGATATGTCGCCGCATTTCTTAAGATAGCCGATATAAAATCTCCATGATTTTGCCCTTGCACTTGGCACTTTACCACTAACTACAATTTCTATGCCCAAGGCTCCTGCACGCATAACATCGGTCATAATCTTATGGCCTATTGCTTTGAATTTTGCTGATCCAAATTTTTCTAACGCATCTACAATTTTCTCAGCAACTATATTTGCGTCTAAGTTGGGGTTGTCTACTTCACTTATCTCTACTTGCGGATTTTCCAATTCAAATTTTTTCTTTAATGTTTTTGTCAGCTGCTTAATATTTTGGCCTTTTCTCCCTACAATCAGTCCAGGCCTGGAAGTAAAAATTATGATTTTCTCGCCCAATGGAGTTTTGACCATCTTTGTATGGCTGTGGCCTACATTTTCTAGGCTTTGGGTGATATATTCTTCTATCTGAAATTCCTTTATTTTCTGCGCGACAAATTTTCTCTCTATCATTTTTTAGATGTTTTTCCTTCCGTTTTCTCCAATTTTTCTTCGACACATATCTCGATATTTGTCCTTTTCATTTTTCTTCGGGATTTTCTTCCGTAGTGCCATGCCTTGCCGGCTTTGTGCGCGCTTATATGCGCTATTACCAGATTTGATGTATTTAGCCCCTTGAACTGCGCATTAGCTTCCACGTTTTCTATAAGTCTTATAATCTCTTTTGAGGCTTTATAGGGATATCTTCCAGGGCCTATTTTCTTTTTGTGACCTAAATCAAAATCGTATCTTTTGAATGGAACTGCAATTTTCTTATCAATCACGCCCTGAAGTGTTTCTTTTACGTTATTGATATTTTTATTTCTTATAAAATTACATATTTCTACGCTTTGTTTGAATGATATTGGCAGAGCTTTTCCGACTGCAATTGCCATGTGTTCTTTATTATATCTGTTGAAAGTATACTCTGGCATTTTACTTCACCGATAGGCTTGCGCTCGAACGTGTAGCTCCTATGCCTGGTGCGCTGTGCGCAACTCTCTTTCTAGTCAATACAAATTCTCCAAGACAATGCCCTATCATGTCCGGCTCTATTGCCAAAGGAACAAATTCTCTGCCACCGTGAATTTTTATTATGTTGCCCACCATCTCAGGCAGCACTATCATGTCCCTGCAATGAGTTTTTATATTCTTCTCGTTATTCCTGATCTTTTTCAAGAGTATTTTCTGTTGATCTGTGAAGCCGCGCTTTATTGTCCTTCGCTGCCTTGATGGAAGCAATTGCGTCAATTCATTTATACTCATCTTCTTCAGCTCTTCAATCAATTTTCCCTTGTAAGTAAATTCCTTCTTTGCCATGTTTACCTCTTATGCCTTCCAGTCCTTTTCGGAGCTATCTTTCCTACTTTTCTTCCTGGCGGCGAGTTTCTTGCAGATTGTGTTGGAATACCTTTTGCGTGGGAACTTCTTCCTCCAAACGGATGTGATACGGAGTTCATTGAAGTTCCGCTCACTCTTGGCCACATCTTATTCTTGGCCGTCATCGCATAAAATCTTGTGCCTGCTTTCAAAAATGGTTTTTCTGTCCTTCCGGAGCCTGAAACTGCACCTATTACTGCCCTGCATTCCGGTAAAAATGTTCTTCTCTTGCTTGATGGTAATTCAACTACAACACCATTATCGGTTTTTGTTATAATCCTTGCGGAAGCCCCGCTGGTCCTTACAAATTTTCCGCCGTCGCCTGGGTTTGATTCTATGTTGTAGATGGTCGTGCCTTCGGGTATGTTCCTTAATTGTAATATGTTGCCGTTTTTCACTTCAACATCATTGCCTACTTCTATTTTATCTCCGACTTTTACTCCTTCTGGGGCCTGCAATAATCCAAATCTCCCATCACTATATTTCAGCTCCATTAATGGGGCACTATGGCCAGCGTCATGTAGTAGTTCTACTACGTTCGCTGTGATTGTTTTACCACCATATTTTGTTATACTTGTCTCTCCCTTATACCTAAAACTCGGTGTTCTATATCTTGGGCTTCCCTTGCCCCTTTTCTGTTGGATTAAATTTTTTCCCATTTTAATCAACCTTTACATCAGACCCATCTTTGTGGCTATATCTATAGCCGGAGTTGCGGATGAAAATTTAACATAGGCTCTTTTTTCACCCTCCGAACTAACAAAGGTGTTTACTTTTTCTACTTTTACTTTAAACATCTCTTCTATGGATTTCTTTATGTCTTTCTTTGTTGATTTTTTGTTTACTACAAATATTAGTTTATTTTCTGATTCCATCAGTCTAATCGATTTTTCCGTTGATAGTGGGTATTTTATTAT
>CAYOWR010000010.1:0-8361 GCA_964407725.1 uncultured Methanosarcinales archaeon | reverse complement strand
GGTATGGGTCCATTTTATTTGAACAGGTTCTCTTTTTCTAAAATATTTAATGCGGCTGTTGTCCATAATGTCAGCCTGCCCGGTTTTCCTCCTGGCGCCAACATTTCTGTATTTAAGCTCTTAACATCTACAATATCTACTCCTGGAATGTTTGATGCTGCTTTGTGTAGTTTGTCTTTTGTGGACACTACAATGAGTGGTCCTTTTCTTTTCTGGTATTTTCTTCCCCGTGATTTTCCTTTTCCTGACCTTATTTTTTTCTCTTCAATTCTTTCTAACTCTTTTTCCAACCCAAGTTTTTTTAAAGATTCTATAACTTTTTTTGTTTTATCAAGTGATTCAAATTTTTCTTCAATTATAAATGGATAATTGTCTGGGATTTGGTGCCCTCTTTCCGCAACTATATCTTTTAGAATTGTGGCAGAGATTGCGCTTCTGATTGATTTTCTCCTTTCCTTCTCATTAATTTTTTTCCACCATATTTTTTCTGATTTTGGCGGATGTGCTCTTCTTCCTCCTACAGTTCCAGGAGCAAATGCACCAACCCAGTTCATTCTTGTTCCTCTTCTTGTAAGTATTTTTCTAGGAACTCTTGAGATACCATAACCGTACGCTCCCCTGTAATCTCTTCTTCTTCTCGACAATTTTGCAGATGCTCTTTTTCCAGCTTGCGGGCTTGCAGCATAGTCTTGTCTTTTGCGGTTTTGTATAGCCAATACAGCGCGTTGTATTAAATCTGGCCTGAATTCTTCTTCAAATTGGGTTGGCAACTTAATCTCTCCAACCTTATTATTTGTTGAATCTAAAATATTGAGTTTCATTTTATCGTCCTTGCTTGGATTCTGTACTAACGTAAGTTATAGTTGGTGCTTCTGGCAAACTTTTTCTTGGTCTTGTTGGGTCGGTAAATCTGATTAGCCTTTTGTGCGGCCCGGCCAAGGATCCCTTAATAAATAGAAATGAATTTTTTATAATACCATAATTAATAAATCCCCCTTTAATGTTGATATCTTCCGGTTTTGTTGCTATTCTTAAAAGCCATTTATTATATTCCGTTCTTAAATTGTGCCCTGTTTTTCCGGCGTGGGCTGTTCTCCACATTATGTGCCCTTGGGCTCGCCACGCCCCCAAAGAACCCGGGTTTCTTCTGCTTTTTTCTGATTTGTGGTGTCTCAAAGTTATTCCAAATCTCTTAACTGGCCCTTGAAAACCCCTTCCTTTTGTTAGTGAATGTGCGTCCAATTGCTGGCCTTCTTTAAAAACCTCATTTACGCTTATTTCCTTCCCTAATTTTTCTTTTGCATAAGCTAATTGCTGTTCTTTATTACCACCAATTGCTATTTCAAATGTTTCCGGCTTCTTTTTTCCGATTTTTGTTAGTTTTGGTTGTGTGTGACATAGCAATCTTACAAAACCAAAATCAGCGGCTTGCAGTTTATCTAATACTTGCTTTTCTGTTTTGTCTTCTTTTTTTTTCAAAATTATTATTTTTCTTGAAAGTTCTTTATCTAAATTATCTGCATAAATCTCAGAGATAAGTTTTGAACCGTTTAAAGTTGTTTTGTAAAATCGTATAGAAATAGATTTTAATGGTGGGCACTCAACAACCGTAATTGGGCAGAAAATGTCTACGCCTTTGGTTGGTGAATGCTGGCGGTTGTCTGTAATCAGCAAGTGGGTCATACCCACCTTATAACCAGCAAATCCAAGTGGTTTTGTTTCTTTGCTTTTGGGCCAATTCCTTATTCTAGCATATTCGTATCTAGCTATGACTCTGGGCCAAAACTGCATGCTTCCTGCTCTCGGACTTCTTGTTCTTGGCATTGAATATAAAATGCTGCAGACTACTACAGCTATTAACGTTTTTGACGTAAAAAACCTTTTCTTGAGTGCCTTTTGTAGAAAACAGTGTTTTAAACTGTACTGAAAAGGCAATCTTTTCAGGCTTGTTTATGTGTGTTTAATCCAATTAAACACCAACAAATTGTTGATTGGAGAAATTTTAGTATATTTATAAAGGTTGTGGTGGTTTTTTTGTGGTTTTGTTATAATATTTTTATTTTTTATTTGTTGAAAATTTATTTTGTTTTTGATGAAATGTTGTGGGGTTTGGTTGTTATTGTGTTTTTATGTTGTTGGTTGTATGAATGTTTGGGGGGTTTTCGCTTGGTCTACACAAATTGTGGAATTGTTGATTGTGGTGTTGTGTTTGTTTGGGGGGTTTTTGGTTTTTAATCATATTTTAAAACAAAAATCATAAGTCGTCTGCCCACAGTTTCCATTGGAGTTTTGATTTTCTTGTTGGTAATATGTTTTGCTCTTTATTTATCTTCTATATAGAAAGATTATATTAAATTAATTAATTATATATTATTTTATTTATACTAAATTAATTAAAAACAACTCCATAGGAAATGGTGGGGTAGCACGAACAAAGCAAATATTTAAATACCTCCCTTTCGTCTGGAAATTAATGGTTGAAAGGGGGTTGGAAGTGTTCTTTGAGACATTTCTAAGGAAAAATAGTGTCTTTTTTGATAAGAAAGTACTGCAGGCAAGTTATTTACCCGAAACAATTCTTCACAGGGAAGAACAAACAAAACAAATAGCTAATATTCTTGCACCAGCATTAAAAAGGGATAAACCATCTAATATCTTTATCTATGGAAAAACCGGAACAGGAAAAACCCTAACAACAAAACAAACAACAAAAAAACTTCAAGAAGTAGCAGAAAGGGAAAATATTCCACTAAAAGTATTATACATCAATTGTAAGCTTAAACGTAGCACAGACACAGAGTACAGGCTAATAGCACAACTTGCCAGGGAATTGGGAAAATCAATACCGCCGACAGGATTGCCAACTGGCGAAGTATATAACTCTTTTTTTAAGGCACTAAGCAAACAACAACAGAATTATATATTAATTTTAGATGAAATAGACCAGCTTGTAAACAAAACGGGAGATAATGCATTATATAATTTAACTAGAATAAATGAAGTTGTAGAGTCACAAATATCTATAATCGGAATATCAAATGATTTGATGTTTGTTGAAAAATTAGATCCTAGGGTAAGGTCCTCACTTTCTGAAGAAGAAATAATTTTTCCCCCATATAACGCATTTCAACTACAATCTATACTAAAAAGCCGAGCCGAGGTATCCTTTAACAAAGATGTTCTCGATCAGGGAGTAATAGAGAAATGCGCCGCATATGCAGCGAGAGACCATGGCGATGCAAGGCGCGCTTTGGAACTCTTAAGGGTTGCTGGTGAAATCGCAGACAGGAAAAACACAAAAAAAGTTACCATTAACGAAATAGACGAAGCAGAGTTAAAAATAGACAGGGACAGAATCATAGATTCAATCACAACGCAGCCAAAACAATATCAACTGGTTTTGTACTCTATCTTAACCCTCCACCCAAATAGGAACAACAACATATTCACTGGAGAAGTGTATGAAGTATACAAAAAATTATGCGGAAAAACCAATACAAGCATTTTAACCCAAAGAAGAGTATCAGATATAATATCCGAATACGACATGCTAGGCATAGTAAATGCAAAAATAATTTCAAAAGGAAGGTACGGCAGAACAAGAGACATATCTTTAGAAATACCAGAAAATCTTTTTGCAAAAATAAAAAATATGCTGGAAGAAAACATTAACATTTAATATGGAACAAGAATTTATCAGGAAAAAGCGCGAAGTAATAGAATATTTACTTAAAAAAGGAATTTTGATAAGTTCAGAGATTATAGACGAAATTAAGAATTATGACCAATTATCTAATGTGTTCGAGGTCCTAAAGACAAAAAACATCGACCAAACAATAATAGACACAAATTTTAAAAACCTAATACTCCAAATAACTTCACCTAAACAAGAACCAACAGACAGACAACAGACAGACTACATTAAGGTTATTTTTTCCTATAAGGATGAGCCAAAGAAAAGAGAACTGCAAGATTTTGTAGAATACTTCAACAATAGATACAAAGCCATAGAAAAAATATTGAAACAACACCATCAACTGAAAAATCCAATTTCTATAAACAAATTATTGAATAAAAAAGACAAGGAAACACTATCCATTATTGGTATTGTGAGTGATAAACAACTCACAAAGAATGGCAACCTAAAATTAATATTAGAAGACTTAACCGGCCAGAAGAAAGTAATAGTTAATAAAAACAAGCCACAGCTTTTAAACGAAGCAAAAGATGTTGTTTTAGACGAAGTTATAGGTGTTGTTGGGGTCAACATAGACACCGTAATATTTGCAAACGAAATAATTTGGCCCTCAGTTCCAACAAACAAAGACCTTAAAAAATCAACCGAGGAAAAATATACTTTATTTTTATCAGATTTACATGTAGGCTCTTCAAAATTTCTACAAGAGGATTTTGAGAAGTTTTTAAAATGGATAAATGGGGAAATAGGAAATGATCAGCAAAAACACATAGCAAAAAACGTTAGTTCTATATTTATTGCAGGTGATTTAGTAGATGGTTGCGGCATATACCCGGAACAAGACAAAGAATTATTGATTAAAGACATTTATCAGCAATACAAAGAATGCTCCAAACTATTGCAACAAATACCTCATGATATTCCTTTAATCATTTGTCCGGGTAACCATGACGCTATGAGGATATCCGAACCACAACCACCATTATCGAGAGATTATGCAAAACCACTATACGAACTGAGCAACACAATCATGGTGTCAAACCCAGCAATGATAAACATTAATTCATCTAGCAATTTTGATGGGTTTGATGTGCTAATGTACCATGGCTACTCTTTTGACTATTTTGTTGCAGAAGTAGATTCATTAAGAAATCAGGGTGGATACAACAGGGCCGATCTAATCATGAAATTTTTACTGAAGAGAAGGCATCTTGCACCAACACACACATCAACACTTTATATACCGGACCAAAAAAAAGACACATTAGTAATAGAAAAAGTACCGGATTTTTTCTTGAGCGGGCATATACATAAATCAGCAACTGCCAATTATCACAACACAACCCTGATATGTGGGAGTTGCTGGCAGGCAAAAACCATATTTCAAGAAAGAGTGGGGCATAACCCAGAACCGAGCAGAGTGCCTATAGTGAATCTACAAACAAGAGATGTTAAAATACTGAAATTTGGGCAGTAAAATGATAAATGAACAAAAGTATAGTAAGAGTTTATTGAAGAATATAGAAAAAACATACGAAATAGCAAACAGGGCAAGGTCAAAAGGATATGATCCGGAAGAAACAGTAAGCATACCCCTTGCCAAGAATATGGCAGAACGTGTGGAGGGACTGGTTGGTGTTGTGGCACCACAAATAATCAACAGCGGGTTATCAATTAGAATAAGAGAAATTGAAAAAATATATGGGAAGCTTGATTGGAAAGTAGCATTTACTATAGCACTTGAAGTAACCAAAGAGAAGTTTTGTAAGTTTGAATCACAAAAAGAAGCGATTGAGACAGGAATAAGGGTTGGACTAGCGTACTTAACGCTCGGAGTTGTTGCATCGCCATTGGAAGGTTTCGTAGAATTAAAAATAAGGAAGAGGAGAGACGGCAAAGAATATTTTGCATTGATGTATGCAGGCCCTATAAGAAGTGCTGGAGGAACAGCTGGTGCAGTTAGTGTTGTGCTTGCAGATTACATAAGAAAAAATTTAGGGTATGATGTTTATGATCCATCAGAAAAAGAAGTAAGAAGAACGGTGACAGAATTGTATGATTATCATGAAAAAATCACAAATTTGCAGTATTTACCAAGCGAGCAAGAGATAAGATTTCTTGTAAGTAACCTTCCTGTCCAGATAGATGGTGATCCATCTGAAGATGCGGAAGTGTCAAATTACAAGGATTTGGATAGAATTGAAACTAACAGAATAAGGAGCGGCCCCTGTCTAGTCTTAGGAGAATGTGTTGCGCAGAAAGCAGTAAAGGTTTGGTCGCAGCTTAGGAAGTGGGATGTAGAATTTGGTTTAGATCATTGGAATTTTTTGCAAGAATTTATGCACCTCCAAAATTTTCAAAAAAAGGAATAGTTCCTATATACACATACATACAAGACCTAGTTGCTGGCAGACCGGTTTTAGGGCACCCATCTGCTATTGGAGGCTTTCGCTTACGATACGGGAGGTGTAGGACATCTGGCTATTCAGCAACAGCAATACATCCTGCAACTATGGTCGTATTAAATAAGTATCTTGCAATAGGTACGCAATTGAAGGTTGAAAGGCCAGGAAAGGCAACAGCAATCACAATTTGTGATTCTATCGAAGGGCCGATAGTCAAACTAAATAACGGGTGTGTGTCGCTAATAAGAACAGAGCAAGAAGCCAAACAATATTACAATTCAATCAAAGAAATACTTTTTCTCGGTGATATATTGATAAGTTATGGAGATTTTTTTAACAGGGCGCATACATTAGTGCCTGCTGGTTATTGTGAGGAGTGGTGGTCTTTGGAAGTTAAAGAGGTAATTTTGAATTTATTTGGTAGCTTAGATTATGATAAACTATCCAAATTGACCATGATAAGCAAAGAAAAACTTAAAGAATTAATTGAAGATAGCTTATTCCATAAGCCAGACGGAAAATCTGCAATAATACTAAGTAGAAGCTTGAATGTGCCTCTACATCCATATTATACATATCATTGGAGGACAATCTCAAAGGAGAATTTTCTTGAACTTCTTAATTGGCTGCTTTCAGCAAAGATAGAACATGATTCATCAGAAATAAAGAAAATGATATTATCTAAAAATGAGGTTGGCAAGAGGGTATTGGAACTGACTGGCATACCTCACACTTTCATTAACGAGGAATTCACAATTCTAGAGAAAGATGAGGCTGAAATAATCTATAATATATTTAATTTAAACGACAACAAGTTTTATGAGTATTCCAAAAACACAGAAACAGAAGATGTATTGGAGCTAATTAACAAATTTTCCATCATAAAACTCAGAGATAAATCAGGCACGTTTATAGGTGCTAGGATGGGAAGACCGGAAAAAGCCAAGGTAAGAAAAATGGAAGGTGACCCGCACACATTATTTCCTGTTGGAAAAGAAGGCGGAAAATTAAGATCGTTCCAGAGCTCTTTGGAAGTTGGATTTGTTGAAGCTGAGTTTCCAACATATACGTGCACGAATTGCAACAAAAACACTATCTTTAAGGTATGCGAACAATGTGGCCTCAAGGCAAAAAAAACCAATTACTGCAATATATGCGGATTGGTCGATGCAAGATGCAAGCATGGAGAAACCCACCAATATAAATTGCAAAGAATTGATATACAACACTACTTTAAATACGCATTAGAAAAATTAAATATGGTGCAGTATCCAGACCTAATAAAAGGTGTAAGGGGGACATCAAACAAGAACCACATACCAGAGAATTTTTCCAAAGGAATACTAAGAGCAAAACATGACATTCCAGTGAACAAAGACGGCACTACAAGGTATGACATGACACAGCTGCCAATTACACATTTCAAGCCGAAAGAGATAGGAACTTCCGTAGAAGATCTAAGAGAACTAGGATATTCAAAAGATATTTTCGGAAACGAGATAATTGATGCAGAGCAGATATTTGAGTTAAAGCCGCAGGACATAATTCTTCCAAAATGTGAGGATGCACCAGAAGACGGAGCGGACAAAATATTATATAAGGTAAGCCTGTTTGTTGATGAACTTCTGGAGAAATTTTATGGTATAGAAAAATTTTACAATCTGAAATCAGAAAAAGAGCTAACAGGCCAGCTAATAATAGCATTGGCACCCCACACTTCAGCAGGTATAGTGGGAAGAATCATAGGATTTTCAAAAACCCAGGGATTTTTTGCCCATCCATTATTTCATGCTGCTACTAGGAGAGATTGTTTGAGTTATAATAATTATGTTTCTATTAATAATAATGGAAACTGGAAGGTTGAAAAAATTGGGAAATTTATAGAAACCTTAAATCCTATCAAGAAAGTTGATAATTTTGGGACTCTTGGAAAAAAAACACAGAACATCAATACATGGAGCAATCCAGGCCAATGCCAGGTAATAGAAGCAACAAAACACCAGCCTAGTGAAATTTTAAAATTGTATTTGGAAGATGGCAGGCGAATAGAAATGACAGGGAACCATAAAGTATACATAAAAGGCAAAAAAGAAAAGAGAGTTTATGAACTTAAAGAAGGAGACCAGCTTATGGTTTGTTATAATAGAAATATAGAAGAAAAAGATATCGATGAAATATTTTTACCAGAGATTTTTTCTGACAGGGAAGATGTAATGATTAGGGATGTAAGGGACTTTCTTTGCAAATTTGAAAATATAA
>CAYOWR010000009.1:0-11397 GCA_964407725.1 uncultured Methanosarcinales archaeon | reverse complement strand
GCATGGATTCTTGCAAAGAATAATTTTTCTGTTGACTTGTATGAAAAAGAAAATGATATACTTATGGCAGCTTCTGGCATAAATCAATACAGAATTCATAGAGGCTATCATTACCCAAGAAGCAAGGAAACTGCTTTGCTATCTATTGAGGGAGAAAAAAGCTTTAGGAGATAATATCCTGAATCTCTTATGGGTGACAAAATATCACATTATTATTCAATTGCCAAAAAAGACAGCTTTGTAACTGTCGAGCATTGCATTAGATTTTGGAATGAATGCGGCCTAAAGTATGAAGAGGCAGATGTTGGCTTCATAAACAAGGAGAAGGTTGCTTTGATAGTAAAAGTAGATGAAGATATTTTTGACCCAGACATTCTCAGAAAAATTTGCTGGCAAAAGCTGAAACAGTATGGCGTTAATGTTTTGTTAAATACAAAGGCTGCAGAAAATGATATTAAGGATTATGATTTTGTTGTGATAGCCGCTTATTCCCAAATAAACTCCCTTCTTCACGGCTTTTCTGAATTTCAAAAAGACTATCAGTTCGAGCTTTGCGAAAAACCCGTATTAAAGCTGCCTGAAAGCTTTAAAGGCAAGAGTATTGTAGTCATAGACGGCCCGTTTACATGCATCGCGCCTCTTGGCTCAACAGGGCATTTTGTTATAGGGCATGTGGTTCATGCGATACACCATACGAACATAGGCAAGCTTCCTGAAGTGCCAGCCAAATTCAAAGATATGCTGAATAAGGGAATAATAAAGAATCCAGAAATAACTAATATAAAAAAATTTATTGAAGCAGCATCTGAATTTTTTCCAGAAGTGAGAAAAGCAGAGCATATAGGCTCAATGTTCACGATAAGGACTGTGCCGCCATTTAGGGAATATGATGATGCCAGGCCAACTTTGGTAGAGAGAATAAACGAAAAAACTGTAGTTGTTTTTTCAGGAAAAATAGGAACTTGCGTTGATGCAGCTGAGCAGGTAGTAAGTATTGTTAATACTATAAAGGCCTAATAAAATTGCTATCAATGGAAAGCATACCACTAGTTAATCTGCAAAGACAGAATATATTGCTCAAAAAAGAATTAAACCAAGCTATTTCAAAAACTATAGAAAATAGCAATTTTATTTTGGGGCAAGAAGTAAAAATCTTTGAGAAAAGATTTGCAGGATTTTGCGAAACAAAATATTCCATTTCATTGGCATCTGGCACATCTTCATTGGAATTGGCTCTGCGGGCATTTGGAGTAAAGCCGGGAGATGAAGTTATAACAACACCTTTTACTTTCATGGCAACAGCAGAGGCCATAGTCAATATCGGAGCCAAGCCTGTATTTTGTGACATTGATGATGATTATTTCGCAATCGATGCGAATTTTATGAAAAAGCTAATAACTAAGAAAACAAAAGCAATAATTCCAGTTCATTTATATGGACAGCCTTGCGATTTGGATCCAATAATGGAACTGGCAAAAAAGCATAATATTGCTGTGATTGAGGATGCATGCCAAGCCCATGGTGCCTTATATAAAGGAAAAAAAGTTGGTAGTATTGCAGATGCAACTGCCTTTAGCTTTTACCCTGGAAAAAATCTTGGCTCATTTGGAGATGCTGGAGCATTAACAACTAATAATGATTCAGTAGCTAAAATGGTAACTGCGCTTCGCGATCACGGAAGGCCTGAGAACAGCAAGTATATTCATGAATTTATCGGAGGCAGCCACAGAATGGATGAATTGCAGGCAGCAATCCTGAATGTCAAGCTCAAATACTTAAATAAATGGGTTGAGTCAAGAAGAAGAATTGCATCAAAATATTTAAATTACATTAATGCAAAAGAAGTTAAGCATCCAATGGAAGCTAAATATGCTAAGCATGCTTATCATTTATATGTGATCAAAACACAAAAAAGAGATAGACTAAGAAAATTTTTGGCAGGGAAGAAAATTCATGCAGGTGTGCATTACCCCTTGCCCTTGCATCTGCAGCCTGCACTAAGGTATTTGGGATATAAACACAAAGACTTTCCATGCAGCGAAAATGCAGCAAATAATGTTTTGTCTTTGCCAATTTTCCCTGAAATGACAGATGAAGAAGTAAAATATGTTTCGGATGCTGTTAAAGAATTTTTTAGAAGGAAATGATAAAATGAAAGCAAATAAAAAAGGCTCAAATATGCAGATTATCAAGAACTGCAAAATCGGAAAGAATACAAAAATTTGGAATTTTGTAAACCTTTATAGCTGTGAAATTGGAGCTAACTGTATGATAGGGGCTTTCGTTGAAATACAGAATGGAGTTAAAATAGGCAATAATGTCAGGATTCAAAGCCATACATTTGTATGCGAAGGTGTGACAATCGGCAATAATGTTTTTGTAGGCCATGGCGTGATGTTTACTAATGTGAAAAAGCCATCAATGAATACATATCCTAACAAACCAATTCTCAATACAAAAATTGGAGATGGCGTAATAATAGGCTCGAATGCCACCATACTTCCGGTGAAGATCGGCAGGAATGCAGTAATAGGCGCAGGCTCTGTTGTTACAAAAGATGTTCCAGCAAACTCTGTTGTTGCAGGAAATCCAGCAAAGCTGATTGACAGCAATTAGATATTTAAGACAATTTATTTGTTTTATAAACTTCAGTTTTTGTCTTTTCGTTTTTGTAGATGATTTGGCTATTATTCCTGGCTTTATCGTGCAGATTAGTTTTTAATGCAGCCCTTTTATCTAATCTAAATTCCTGATTTACAAAAATATAATCCGTTTTTTCAAGATTTTCTATCTCCGGGCTTACTGTCTGCCGATTTATATTATAAGAAACACATTGACTGCCTAGCAAGAAAATATCATTTTTATTTGTGTTAGATTTTATCCATGCAAAATCTTCTTTATATATATCCCATGCGTTTGCAGCCAAATTAATTTTAACAAAAGAAGCTAAAACAAATCCAATAACTATTAAAAAAATGATTTTCAAATAAATATCCTTAAATTTCAGATTTCTTAAACTATCTAGGCCATTTGCCCAAATAAGTGCAAGAGCTGGAAAAGCAGGCAGCATAAATCTTATAACTGACCAGCCGGCATTTATTACATAAAGCAGGACTAAAATTATAAATGATGCAATCCAGATAAATAATAGTGATCTATGTTTTAGTTTTTTTGAAAAAAATCCGATTATCAATGGAATTATGAATATTATTGTTCCAATTATCCATATAAAAAATAATAAGTTAAAGTACGGAATGTCAAAAAAATGCAGAGTTCTTATATTGCCGTCTGGAACTCCAAATATGCCTAAATAAATTGATGCTATTGCATTTAGACTAAATATATTTGACAATTGGACTGTGCCAACGTTTGAAGTTACGAATGATTTTGCTTCATATCCCTTAAATATATCATTCAAGAACGGCCAAACTGGATTGCCAAGATAAATCCAATTTCTTATAAACCAAACAGAGCCTATCAAGCCTGCAATAACAGCTAAAATTAATATTTTTTTGAAGAATTCTTTGCGATTGTTTTGATTTTTTTGATAGAAAATATAAATTAATACCGGTATTATAAAGATTCCATTATACTTGGTAAGTATGGCCAGGCCTGTTGCTATGCCAGTGCTTACTGCCCGGTTGTCAAGCGCAAAGTAGACGCTCAGCACGGCAGGAAAAGCAATAATTCCATCTATGTAGCTGTAAATCCCATAATCCAGGCTTAATGGCATAAATGCAAGGAATATTATTGAGTAAAATGTTATTTTCCTGTCAAATAGTTTTTTGAACACAAGAAATGAAAATATTAGAGTCAATGAGCTGAAAAAAGGAGAGAGCATCTTTACTGAAAATTCTGCTGCATTATTGCTAAAATTATTGAATATCATATAAACAAATGCAGCAATAAAATGAAACAATGGTGGAGGCCAAAATGGCTCGTCTCTTCCAAACTGCTCAAATAAAGGCAATTCTTTGTTCTCTGCAATAAACCTTGCATTTGAAAGCTGCCAACATGCGTCTCCAGAAACATGATAGATTGATGCTAGGTAGAACCTGATTAAAATGCCTATTGCAATTATTACAATAGCATATTTTGTATATTTGTCTAATTCCTTGAAACCCTTCATTTTAATAATTTTATTACAGCTTTTGCAAACGCTTCTATATTTTCCTTTTCAACCAAAATTCCGTTTTTCACAATCTCAGGATGCGAGCCAAGCTTGAAAGCTACAACCTTTTTTCCGCATGCCTGGGCTTCAGCAGCAGGAAGATTAAATCCTTCCCATAAAGATGCAGTTACATAAACGTTGCAGGCAGCATAATAATAAGGCAGTTCTTTGTCGTCTATAAATCCAGTGAATATGACATCTTTATCAGCAGAATTCTTTAATTTTTTGAAATAATTGTCAAATGTGGGTTTTCCAACAATTAATAATATGCAATCAGGAATTTCTTTCTTTATTAGATTAAATGATTCTAACAATAGATGAATTCCTTTATGAGGGGCAATCCTTCCCACATAAATCAAAATTTTTTTATTCCTTAGATTGTATTTTTTTATTATTTTATCTCCTTTGACTTTCTTATTAAATCGTTTAGTGTCAATTTTGTTATAGACTACTTTGCTGTTCAATCCTGAAACTTTTTTTAAATCGTCTTTTAGGTATCTGCTGACAGAATAAGCTTCGTCTGCATTTTTTAATGTTATATTTGTTAAAATGGAAAAAATCCACATATAGAATTTTTGAAAGAAACTATTCAATAATCCAGCGGTATTTATGCCATGATTATAGTAAACATATTTTATATTGTATTTTTTCTTTGCAAGATAAGCAAGCCAGTTCATAGGATAGAAATGGCTTATAACAACATCATAATCTTTAAGATTTTTATAAAAATTCAATTTTTTGAAATCGAGAAAGAAAAATAGCCTGTATATACGCTCTAGAAATGAATTTTTAGGCACTCCTAATGTTATGACTTTGTAATTTTTTGGCTTGATGTCTGATCCTAATGCAATTACAGTCACTTTGTTGCCTTTCTTTGCATAATCTTCTGCCTGCAGCTGTACAACTCTGTCTATGCCGCTGTAATAGCTGAATGTCGGAGTCAAAATCGCTATTTTCATTTTTGATAAATTTTTAATTCTAAATCAATTATTTTTCAATCCGCTCACTTCGTTCGCAATTAATAGTGCTCGGAAAAATTCTTTCTGCCATTGAATTTTTCCTCGCCTAATATTCAATAAAACAATCAACAACGGGTTACCTTTTGTGCC
Organism: uncultured Methanosarcinales archaeon; assembly: GCA_964407725.1. Taxonomy (GTDB): domain Archaea; phylum Nanobdellota; class Nanobdellia; order Woesearchaeales; family GW2011-AR4. The sequence goes on along the minus strand of CAYOWR010000009.1, from coordinate 6,117 downwards.
TTTACTTTGCAAGGTCGTTCAAGGATTTTAATAATTTTATTTTGACGATTTTATTGTTATTTCGTTTATTGGATATTCGTTAATGAAATTTTTATTGAGTTTCTATTTAGTTATTGTCGTTGTTAATTGAATTTTATTATTGTATCTATATATAAACTAAATAAACCCAAACAAATGCTTTATCTTTAATTTCAAAACCATAAAATAGCCTGCTGCAAGCTGTGGAATTCCAAGCTTTGAGCTGCCTTTAGTTCTGTTGACAAATGTTATGGGTATTTCCCTTATTTTAAATCCTTTTAAATGCGCCTTGAATAAGACTTCCTGCACTATAGAAGGTCCTTTTGATTCAAGACTATAAACATTTATTCTTTCCAACACTTTTCTTTTAAAGCATCTAAAGCCTGAATTGCAGTCTTTCACTTTAATTCCTAGCATCATTGTTATATAGAGATTTGCTCCAAAGGTGACAAATTTTCGAAACCAGCTTCTTCCAATTTCCTTTGCGCCTTGAACTCTTCTCGAGCCGAGAACTAAGTCTGCATTTTTTAATTCTTTGAGCATCGAAGGAATATATTTTGGATCGTGGGCGAAATCTGCATCCATTTCAACAACTGCATCTGCGCCGTGTTCTAGGCAATAAATAAATCCGTCTCTGCCAGCTAAACCTCTTCCTTTGTCTTTTTTCCTTAATAAAAGATGAACGTTTTTATGTTTTTTAGATATATTCTGCACTATTTGCCAAGTTCCATCCGGGCTGTTGTCGTCAACAACAATAATATGCAGATTATTTATTTTTAATTTTAGAATTGCATCTATTAATTCTTTTATGTTCTCGCTTTCGTTATAGGTTGGAATCATGATGAAGGTTTTCATAGATACATGTTTTTTAGTTGCACTTTATAAATTTGATTAAAGATGCATTCATAAAGTGAGTTTTTATATAAATTGTAGGGCAACTTTGTCGACAGAAAGCTTTAAATAAGGATATCCTGTAGTTTATATTTTAGGGGGTTAGATGTATAAGACTAATTTAGTTTTTATTGTCGTTCTTGTACTTAGCGTTCTATGCGTTAATGCAATAACCATCGAATTAAAGACACCTGCAAATAATTCTTTTCTGAATAATTTTGACAGGAATATAAATTTTACATTCAACTCAACATGGGGTCTTGGCGGCATTGATCCATCACAGCATGAGAATGTGTCAAATTGTAGCTTGTGGACTAATAGCAGCTCGATACCTATGTTTACATCGCCATTAAAAAATGTAAGCATTGATGACCTGGGTTTAGACGACAGAATTGTTAATGGGTCAGTAGGATTAAGCCACATGAACTATTCATTCGAATTTGATGGTACTTTCTTTTATTCTATTAGCTGCTTGAATTTTACAAATGCCAGCATATTTTCTGGAAATATGTTTTCCACAAACTTTACTATTATTATTGATACAGTACCACCTACTATTAGTTATTCTATGAATAACAATTCAGTTGATCAAAATGATACGATTACTTTTAGTGCGCTTATCTCTGACGAGACCCAGCTATTCGGTGCGAATATTACCTATAATTTAAGTGGAGTTCTAACCAAGGTAAACTTTAGCGTAACCAATGCAATCGAAACTATTAACACAACCTTTTATACATCAGGCGATATTGGTTCTATTATTAATATTACATTTTATGCTACAGATAAAAGTGGTAATGTTGCGCAGAATTCAACTTTGGTTGAAATAAGAGATAGAAAGCGGCCAGTTGTCAAGATTTCAGCAAATAATTCGCTTCCAGCTGTTAATGACATTGTCAATATATTTGTAAATGTGACGGACGAAAATGGCTTGCTAAGTGCCAATATAACTTATAATTTAAACGGAGCCTTGTCAATAGTTAATTTTTCACTATCTGGACATAGCGCAGAGATAAATCATTTAATTTCTATAAATACTTTCACTGGAGATACAATAAATATAACTGTTTATGCCACAGATACAAGCAATAATGTTATACAAAAATCTATTTTTCCGGAAGTGGCCGAACCTAGTATTATTACCTCTTCATCAGCGTATGGAGATCCTCAGTCATTTATAGTTGCAGATTCCTACGTTGACAAAGCAGATCCAAACAGTAACTTTGGGAATAGTGAATATGTGCTTTTGACCATTTCTAGCCCTCCAGAAAAAAGAGGTTATTGGATGATAAATCTGTCTAATGTGACTGGAACAATTACTAAAGCAAATTTCGTATGCAGGATTGGTGTGGATGGAGGCTATGAATCGACACTTGAGTCATACTGGTCAAACGGCACTTTTAGTGAATCTGGTATCACTTGGAATAATCAGCCATGTGGCACTACTGAGAGTTTAACAGAACTGCCCTGCAATCAAAGTGTAATAAGTGCAAAGCGCATCAGAGGGAATATATTGGATAATATAACTTTTGATTTAACAAATCCTGCTATCATAGCGCATGAACAAGCATTTTATGATAAACACTTTATCTTGTTCATCAGGCATAAAAAAGAATCTACCCTAGATCAGGATGTAAGATTTCATTCAAAAGAAAACAATGATCCTGAAAGAAGATGTGGATTGTATATGGTTGTCCAAGAAACAGATTCAGAACCACCCCAGATAGAATTATCTATAAATAATACAAATCCAAATCCAAATGACATAATAAACATTTCTGCGACAATCGATGATAACATTGGATTGTTACATGCGAATTTTACATATAACCTATCTGAAGGAATGGTAAAATTAAATTTTACAGTTTCTGGGGCTAATGCGCATGTACAAGATATTTTGGAAATAGCTAGAGGACTTGGTGAAGTAATAAATGTTACAGCGTATGCTACTGACACTAATAACAATGTTGTACAGAAGTCTGCTTTAGTCCAGGTAGTAGACTCAATAGCCCCAATTATCAATTTATCATTAAATAATACATCACCCAAAACTAATGAATTAGTCAATATCTCAGCTTCTATATCAGATGAAATCGGGCTGTTAGGTGCTAACATAACATATAATGTTATAGGCTCCAAAGTTAAGATTAATTTTACTTTGTCAGGCAACAAAGCGAAAATTGCACACATTGCAAATATATCAGACACAACAGGGGCTTTGATTACAATTGAAATTTATGCTACAGATACTAGCAATAATATAAAACGAGAATCCGTTGTAATAACTGTTGCGGATAGTATTCCTCCAATCATCACTTTAAACTCACCTAAAAATAATTCCAATATGACTGAACTTCCAGTTCTCTTACAAGTTTCAACCAACGAAAATTCTAAGTGTGATTATAGCTTGACTTCAGGTCCTTTCATTGACCTTCAAGAAGCGAAGGGATTTACTGTTACATTGCCACCTGAAATTAGTATTGAAGGCGATTATTGGAAAGTAGGAACTTCAACAAAAAAGCTCGAATTGAGCGAAGACCTAACTACTGGTGGCATCAACAGAGAAATATTAAGCAACATTACAACATTCATACAGAAAGGCGATTTAAAAGTGCTTGATTCTGGAAGCGTCACAAATAACAAAGCAACATCACCCTACAACCAATATATGTATTTGCTTGGACCAATGACACAGAAAAACATGGATAGCGGTTATGTTTTATACACAGAAAGCAGTGATGATGATACATCAGCAGATTTCTTGTTCTTTAAATCAGGGAGAGAGATTGGAAGATACTTGTTAGAATTTACAACAGCTTTTGAAAGCGATGTTGATGATTCAAATGGTGTAGCCTCACCAACAGGCTTGTTTTTGACAGATTACGAAGATGTTGATATTAAAATGCTCGGCAAGACATACACAATTGTAACCGCAAAAAGAACTTCAACAGTAGGAAATAATGTTGTATTAACATTGATGAGCGGAGTAGCAAAGGACACTTTATTGGAGAAGCAAACAAAAACTTATACAATTGGTGGTAAGGATTATGAAGTCACTTTAAACTTTGTCGATTCTGATGATGCTCAATTTACAGTCAATGGTCAGACAACAAGAAAGATGAAAGAGGATGATACAGATAAATTAGCAGATGGAACAACTGTTGGTGTAACTGATGTACTATATCAAGATTATGCTGGAGGCATTCATAGTGCAACATTTTTCATAGGTGCAGAAAAAATAGAACTAAAAGACACTAACATTAAAGATATAGAATCATCAAATGCCCTTAAAGTTGATGATAACACAATAGATGATGCACAAGTAATAATCGAAGGTAGTGATAATAATATCACATTCAAAATAAACAGAATACATGTAAACATGACAGCTGACGACGACTATTATGTTGCATCTGGCAGCAAGCTAAGCAATGCTATCAAGCAGGAAGGCGGTTCAACAGCAGAGCCAGAAGTCTTGTTTACACAAAATTGGGATTTTGAATACAAAGGACTGTCTCAAGAAGTGACAGAAAAAGTAAAAATAATAACAAGCGGTTCAGATCAGTATAATCTGGAATTTATCGGTGGAGATGGCAATAAAGTGAGTGTACCGATTGCAAAGGCACCAAATGGTTCATCATTGGTATTCGGTGATCAGCAAGGAAGAGCATTCATCAACAAGGAAAACAAGACAATCAGCAAAGATGACTACTTTGTATTGTCTGATTCCTCCGAATTAAGAAAGCGGGGAGAAAAACCAACTTTCGTCTTGCAATACAAAGGAGCTGACAAGGTAACAAATGACAACCCAGTGCTTAAATTCAAGAATTTGGGAAGTGGCAATACAATAGAGCAAACCTATTCTGCTGCGCCTTTTATGACATTGTCAGGCCCGAATGGCGACGTCGGGGAATTGGCGACATTAAAAGTAGGAGGTTCTGATTTTAAGATATATAATTCAACATCTATAAAATCTAATGATTTTGGTATATTAATTGATCTTAATGCTGATGGTTTAGTAACTTCTGTTGGAGGGATTAATCCTCAGTACAAGACTGAGCCAGTTGTTATAACAACCAAAAATGGAATGGAAATTAACATTACAAATGAATCGGGAACTATTGGAAATGACAATTCTGACATAGTTTATGTAACATTTAGGGTGCCCGACAATTCCAGAGACGAAGGTGCAAGAGACAGTATAGAAACACTACAGGCAACAGTCATGAGATGGAACATAACAGCTGCATCTGCAAAGGTGCAAATGGTTCAAGACACAACAACAGAAAGGCTTAGATTAAACCTAAGAACACCAGACGGAGAAACAAACATCGCCTATGGTTATGACTCATATGGTAGCAAGTACACATACGAAACACCAACAAACGATCCAGCATTGTTGACAATCGAAGTTCCAGCTAAGCAAAGAGTGCCTTTAGTCTACATTACCGCAAACTCGAAGACTACCTATACGCACTCAGATGCCTTATCTAATTTAACTGAAGGGGAGCATAAAATAGTAATAAACTGCAGTGATGCAGCACAAAATCAAAATAATATCTTTGTTTTGTTTAATTTTGTCACATTGCCAAAAATACTTGGAGTATCTCCAAAAGATGGAACTGTAAATGTAAGCTCAAAAATATCAATAACTGCTAATGTTAGTGAGGATATAAATATTTCAACACTAACAAAATCTTCATTTATCGTCAAACAATATGCTGGAAACAAAGTCAATGGCTCTTTAAACTTTGATAATGTAACCAAAAGTATAATCTTTAAACCTATTTTGCTGCTTAAGTATAATACAACTTATACAGTTAATATAACCAAAGATATCAAAGATCTTTTCGGGAACAGCTTAGACAAGGATTACTACTGGACATTTGCAACTGCTCAAAAAGACACGGATAATGACGGAATTCCAGATACAGAAGACGATGACCTGGATAATGACGGAATTAATGACACCATAGATTTTCTCATCGGCAACATAAGCAACGTGAATAGCAACTTGATAAATCTGGATATTTCAGTTGATTCAAGTGCAAATCTTTCAGCAAATTTGAGCGGAAGAAAAAGAGTAAAATTCTCTCAGGGTAATAATACTTTGCTGGAATTTGACTTTGATTTAGGCAATAATTCCATGCTGGATTTGACAAACCTTTCAATCTTGTGAACCCTGGCCAATTCCGGAAATCTTGCATC
>CAYOWR010000008.1:0-12395 GCA_964407725.1 uncultured Methanosarcinales archaeon | reverse complement strand
ATTTATGGTAAGGGAGTATCAATTATCTATTCAATTTTTGAGGATTGTATAAGAAATCAAACTGGTCATCTGGCTGGTTGAATTTGATTCTGTTTGGATTGTAAAACCTGAAATGGAAGTCTATTTCATTGGTAGCAGTGTCTGTTTCTTTTGCCTCATAGTCTAGACGGGAAGTCTTGCCCCCCTCAATTATGGAACCATAGGGGTCAAAAAATGAATTTTCGACGACATTTCCATTATTGTCAGTTATCAAAGAAGAAGTGGACTCATAGTCACTGTGGATGAATTCCTTGTTACCGTTAGTATTAACTTGAGCAACTAAAGTCCCGTCTTGATAAACATACTTTTCTGTATAGTTTCCTGTTTTGTTTTCAATTACTAAATATTCTTGTGAAACATAATAAACAGTATAGTTCTTAATTCCTTTATAAAAAACGTCCTTAATAAGAATTCTTTCTTCTACTGGGTGCCACACAAATTCTTCCAATACTTGACCTGAAGAGGTATTTCCACTTCTTATCCTAGTTAATTGATTAAATTCGTTATATTCTCTGTAAAAACTATCTCCTGTTACTAGATTTCCATTTGAATCGTAAACTAAATTATTTTCTTCTGCTATTACAAATGGTAGAGAAATAACTAATAAAGACAAAAATATTGCAATATTTCTTACGTAAATCTTATAGTTCATGTTACAGCAACTCCTGTAGTGTTATCATTCATGGTAGAAGAGTTAATTCTCAAGTTTAATGGGTAAATACCTGAAGAAGAGAAATTGGACTCTATAACGATAATACCTTGCTCAGAAGTGCTCAGCTCCAAGTTTTTGGTGGAATTGATTAATTGTTCCGTGCTGTTTAATTGCCATGAAACATTCAGTTTCTGGACATTATTGACAACGAAGGCATCTATGATGGATTTAGTTGTGTTGTCAAACAAACTTTCAAGCTTATTAATTCCAACATGCTTTATCCTAAAATTATCTAATTCGAAATCCTCAAATTGTGATGAGTTGAAAGCGTTTACAGCTGTGTCTTTCTGTCCTTGTGCATAATTTTCTACTATTACGACGATTAGAGATTCGTTTTGGGATAAGTTTACAGCATGAGTTAATGCTGGATTAGTAAAATTCCAGTAAGTTGTTAATGCATTCCAATCATTTCTAATTATAAAATTAAATATTCTGGTTGTTCCATTCTTAATGAAATTGATGTATTGCTGTATTCCTAAAGAGTATAGCCTAATATTTTCAGAATAAGTATCGGTAAAGTTTCCTGAACCAATAGTGATTTTAATTTGTTTTAAGCCAGCATTAGTAAAGTTTAGCTCTTGTGTTACACTTGTTGTTTGTCCTTGTGTTAATGTTATGCCAGAAGCATTGTATTTTAATCCATTCGACGTTATATTCCAGTTTATGTTGTTTAAAGTAGAATAGTAATTTTTTATTTGAAACTTTACCAAAACAGTGTCAGAGTCTGTTAAAGTGCTGTTATAACCTTCTACCTTAATGCCATCAAAGTTAAAGTTTAATGTCTTGGATTGATTTCCGTCTGATGAATTTAATCTGCAAGTTATGTTATAGCCGTTGTTGTTTAATGTAAAATTATGCTCTATAATAACCATCAAGTTTTCACTAGAAGACGTGTTAAATGGCACAGTTGAATTTACTATGTTAGAGCAGTTCCACTTCCAATTTTGTGACAAATCTGTAATTGTGTTTTGAGCATCAAGTTCTAGTATTAGTCTAGTTGCGTTTTTTAGTAATACGTTAAAGTCATTAACAATTGTTCCAAATATCAGATTTATTGTTTCAATATCTGTTGCTGTTGTGTTGGCTCGTCCTGTTATATTTACTTTATAGTTGCCTCCAGCAGAATAATTATGCTCAACAGTTACTAAAACATAAGCTCCCTTTGCAAGAGATAAATTTGTTGAATTGAATTTTTTATTATTGCCAAACTCGACTGTATAATTAACTCTGGATATTGATGTGTTTTTTTCATTGACTAAATAGAATTGCACCAATTGTGTCCTGTTGGTTAAATTATAAACAGAGGTTCTGTAAATATCAACTCCAGTGTCTTGTGTTATAGATTTTGATGGAAAGTGAGCAACTCCATTGTTGTATTTTAACGAAGTTGTTTTAGTGTTGTTTTTTATAACTTTTAATATCCTTCCAATTCCGTCAATTGAATAAATGTAACTGTAACCATTTACTGTGTAGTTAGTTAACCTGTCGAGATTATCATAAGTCATTACATATGTTCTGTTATTAACTGAATCATTTATTCTGATAATATTTCCGACATTGTCGTATGTGTAATTTATTTGTTGTATTGTGTTTGTTTTAATCTGATTCAACCTTAAATTGGTTGGAATATAATCAAAAGTTGTTATTTTGTTATTGAAATAAGTTCTGTTTAATGGGTTTCCTGCTGGGTTGTATTTTGTCTGGTTTATGTAGCCTCTTATTTGATTTATTTTGTTTTGGGTATTGTAATAGTAATCCAAATCCTGTCCATTAAACATTTCAGAAACTAATCTGTCGTTTGAATCGTAAATATACGTTTTTGTAAATCCTATACCATCAATTATTCGTTTTTCTTCTATAACTCTTAATTTATCGTCATAAGTGTATTTATAACTTGAATTTCCAAAGGAAATATTATTTAATGTACCTTGTAACTGTTTGTCGTAGGAATAGTTGATTATTTCTGATGAGGAATTTTTCTGTACTATCCTATTTAAGTTATCGTAACCTATTGTCACAACATTTTGAGTTGAACCCAAATTAAAGTTTATCTCTTCTAAAGCAAAAGATAGGGGTACCACTAACAAGAACAGCAACACTATAACATTCTTGTTTTTCATTTTCTCACATCCACCCCGTGGGTTATGCTTTGTTTAATGTGAATTACACAATCACTATTTGTCCTATTAAATGTAATGTTAACAATAAAAATACCAATGAAATAATGGCATAAACTATTAAAAAAATCCATTTTTTTGTGATTTTTTTATGCATCCTTATTGCTAATAATGAAAATAAACCTGCTAACAATATAGCCAAAAGTAAAATGACTGTCCATTCTAAATTATAACTTAAAATTTTATAGAATGGAATTAATTCATTTGCCACTGCGTAAAAATAAAATGACCAAAAGAAAAAAGTAATTAAGTGAAGTAAGAATAGTAAGAAAAATACAATTATTTGAAAAATATTTTTTATTATTTTCTTTTTATATACCATTTTCATTTTTACCTCCATCAAAAACTATCATAATATTATTTTTTTAATGTGCATCTAGTTTTACACGTTGTAGTGCATTTTCCATTAGTAGTACAACTTGATGTGCAGCTTGTAGTGCAATCAACATTTGAGCCTCTACCACCACCTGACCCACCACTTGAAATGAGATTACTTTTTCCAGGAATATTTGTTATTGGAACATCAAAATTTGAGAAGAATTCCTTATTAATGTCAAATGCTTTTTTTGGTAACGTTCTTCGCTCTAATCCCAAGCCACCAGCCTCAAGAGATTCGATAACAAAATCTTGTGAATTATCAGTAAAAGCAGAGTAATCCTTAGGATTTGCAACGATTTCATTTGCTTTATCAATTATTTGGCGATCTTGCTCTTCTGTAGTTTCAATTCTGAATGAATCTCTATATTTTGCAGGAAATGCTTCTTCTTTACTGACACCAGCAGCGTCTGAACTTGAAGGGTTTGTTTTATATTCCGCTTTGTCGTAGCCAAAAATAGATCCAAATACAGCTGCGCGTGCATAAGTTATCACTTCGTTATCGTTGGAGTTTGGCCCCGCATTGGAATAAAATCTATAACCTCCTTTATCTGGGTCCCTTACAACAAATTCGATATGGCCCGTATTTGCACCCCAAATATTTGTATCTTTTAATATAACATAAACTTCTCTTCCATCAGCGTCAAATAGTTTATAAGGATTATTTCGAGCGTACGTATAATGATTTAAAAATTGAGGATCATAAACTTGTTGTATAATTGGGTCACCGCTTATAAAAATTGGTGGATCGACTAAATAATATCTCGCTCCAAAGTAATACATACCAGTAGTGTCCTTAAATTTACCATTGTATAATTTATTTTCTTCAGCATTATTCACTGACAAACTTTCGCCAAAAGCAGAATAAAATTCATTTTCAACAACATTTCCATTCTGGTCAGTGATTAACGAAGTTGAGCCTAAATGGTCAGCATGGTAAAACCATTTTGTCCCATCTGGATTTTGACGTGCAACTAAATTATCCCCCTGATAAATATAATAAAAGTTATGAATTCCTGAAGAATTCCTTATCTGCATCCATTCCCTATATGGTATATAAATTGTTTCGTTTGTTCCTCCGGTATAAGAATATCTATTAATCCTTATTCTGTCCCCGTTGGCATCATAAAAATATTCTTCTAGAATTTTACCACTTGAAGTATTGCCTTCTTTGACAGATTTTAATTGACCTAAACCGTTGTACTCCCTATAGTAAGAATCTCCAGTAACTAGGTTACCCCCACCTCCAACTTGGGAGATTAAATTACCAGCTAAATCATAAGAATAACTCCAAGTACCAAGGTCTGGATCTTTTAACTTAATTTTCCTCCCTAAACTGTCATAAGTAAAGTTAAATTCATTGCCGTAGGTATCTCTAATTCCAACTAATTCGTCCGCTCCGTTATAGCTGTAAGTCATGTTATATGTTTGATTATCCCCAATGTAATAATCTGTATTGTACTCTTTTACTTCAGTTATCCTATCGTAAGCATCTAAAACATACGTATGCCTATTTCTGTTGGCATCATAGTCGTCTATAGTAGATTTATTATAAGTGGTATTAATGAAAGTTCCATCAGGATTAATTACAGAAGTAACCCTACCAACAGCATCATAATTGTATTTTGTTGTATTAGTTGTATTTGATTTATTGGCTAATGTTATTGAACTTGTATCAAAATATGGATTCTGCTCTTCTTTTACTCTAAACAGCCCATCGTAAAATAAATTCTTTACAACTTGACCATTATCCGAGGAACTTTTAATCTGCACCAAGTTGGCAAAGCCATCATAGAAGTAATATACATCAATTGTGTTATTTGATGTTGTTTTTTGTGAAACTTTTATTATTTCAGGTGCAATGCCATCGAAAACGTAGGTATAACGCTTAGTTGGCAAATCTGTTGTATCATACGGGTCAATATCTTTTGTTATCCTTCCGAATGTGTCGTATTCATAGTTGGAAGTAATTCCATTTTTAATATAAAATAAAATATTTCCTGTGCCAACATCATAAGTATAGTCTGTAGCATGTCCTAAAGCATTGATTATCCTATCCGCATATGTATTTGTGTCATCTCTTAATCCATAATCCCAAGTTGTTGTTCTTCCAAGAGCATCTGTTTGTTGATATAAATTTCCGAAATCATCATATTTAAACGAAGTAGTTGGGTTTCCTCCTCCAGTATCAAGCCATTGCTCTGTTTTAGTCAAGTCTCCTTTTGACGGAGGATCACCGTATTGATGATTGTCATAGAAATATTTGTATTCACGAATTTTGTTGTAGAAATTATATGTTGGAAATTCCATAGGAAATAACAGGTGGTTATATTTTACTGTGCATTTAATATTTACAGATAAAACCAAAGGTAATTAACATATACCTTGTTCAATTCTGTATCTTTATATACCTCCTTGTAACATATTTCTTTCATACTTTTGTAATTTTCTAATTTGTATCTTCTAATTATTGGATTTTTTTTATGAATTTTTACCCCAGTCTGCTTCTTCGACTTACGTTTAAAGAAAGAAGTAAATGCTTTTTTGTCAAAAAATATTATTACTTGGGAATTAAATAAATCCTGACCATCTATTAGAATTACTGTTATAGGAAATCGTTGCTTTTTTTGATATTTTAATTTTAATTTAGTGTAAAGGTAGTATAATCTTTGTAAACTAAGCTGTATAATAAAATCATCTTTTTTAGGACCTCTGAAAAATTCAGAGGAACCAGGCAATTTAAAGTAATCATAGCCTTTTGCTCTGACTGTATTAGGGTCTATGTCTAATAATATAAACCTTTTAAGCACATCCTTCATCTTATATTTTATCATTCTTTTCAATATTAATTATTTTTTAGTCGAATCTGATTATTCTAGGTTCTTTAGGAACTCTATACATAGCTCCTGTTTCTGGATCAAGTGAGCCAATTTCTTCAATTTTGTTTTTTCCAATGTTCCTATATTTTTCTATATCGCCATGAGTTTTGTCCCATCTATAGGTATGTTTATCGTCACTTCTATATTGGGGATTATCTTTTCTTGGCTTAGTCCTACTTTTAATATCTTTCCAAGTAGGGCTATCTTCTTTACTCATTTTATCTTTTCTCTTTTTAGGATCTTTTGGTTCGATACTTGGCTCAGCCGTGTTTTCCTGAGTCCCAAATGGATTAGTATATTTGTAATTTTGGTATGTGGGGTTGTTTGAATTTACATCATTTTTTCGTTCTAACTTTGTTTGTTCTTTTTTCTCATCATTTTTTTTAGTAGTAGCATCTATATTAATGTAAAGAATTGTAAAACCTATACCTAGAGCAATTAATAGTGCTAAAAACCCAGGACTGACTATCATTATAACCCCACCCAAACTAATGACAACATTTGTGTTTTGGTGCCCAGTAAGATCTGTGTACTTATACGGATTGTTTCGTTCAAATGCATAAGGATTTAGGCTCTGTGGATCATATACATTCTGTATCAAAGTATCTGGCTTGTCCCAAATTGAGATTCTTGGATCAATCTGCCTGAAATGGAAATCTAGCCTGTTCGTTGCAGAATCAAATTCTTTACCTTCATATCCATAACGAGAAGATTTTCCACCCTCTAAAATCTCTCCATAAGGCGAATAGAAAGTATTCTCAACAATAGCGCCTGTGCTGTCTGTAATTAAAGTATTACTTCCCTTATTATCAGAATGTATTGCCTGTTTTTGGCCATCGGTATTTATTTGAGCAACCAACTGACCATTTTGATAAACATATTTTTCCGTAAAAGTTCCGCTAGAATTTACAATCTGTACAAAATTCTCATTCGGATAATAAACTGTGTAATTCAAAACTCCGTTGTAAAAGACTTTCTTTTGGATTATCCTCTCTTCAATCGGATGCCATCTGTATTCTTCTAGAACAGGGCTATTGGAAGTATTTCCTAACCTAACCCTAACTAACTGATTTAATCCATCATATTCTCTATAATATTTCCCATCTGTAATCAAGTTGCCATTTTTATCGTAAGTTCTACTTAACTCTTCTGCAAATACGAATGGAATAGATACAACTAACAATGACAAAAAGATTGCTAAATTCTTTATGTAATTCTTGTAGTTCATGTTACGACTGCTCCTGTTTGATTATCATTGTAAGTAGAGGAATTAATTTGGAAATTTAAAGGATATATTCCAGATGAAGTAAAGTTTGATTCTATGACTACAATAGCCTGTTCAGAAGTATTTAGTTCTAAGTTTTGATTTGATACTATAAGAGCTTCAGTGTTATTAAGTATCCAAGAAAGATTTAATCTCTGTATATTATTAACAACCACAGATGAGGTAACTGCCCTGCTAGTATTCTCAAACAACGTTTCTAACTTATTTATACCAATTTGTTTAATATTAAATATATCTAATTCAATATCTTCCACATTAGAAGAGTTCATGGCATTTATTGTAACGTCTTTCTTGCCTTGTGCGTAGTTTTCTTCGATAACGACAATTATAGATTCATTATTAGCTAATGTAGTAGTATTTTCAAGAGCAGGATCGGTAATATTAAATTTAGTTTTTGTTGAAATCCAATCATTCTTTACGATAAAATTAAATATTCTAGTAGTTCCATTTTTAATGTAATTGATATATTGCTGGATTCCTAATGAATATAATTTTAAATTCTCTGAATAAGAATCAGTAAAGTTCCCTGAATTTATTGTTATAGTAATCTTTTTACTTCCCGCATTAGTAAAGTTTAATTCTTGACTTATAGTTGTACTTTGACCTTGATTTAAACTTATACTAGAAGCATTATAAGTCAATGCATCTGCTGTTATCGTCCAGTTTATATTATTTAAAGTAGAATAATAGTTTTTAATCTGGAACTTCACTAATATTGTATCAGAATCTATTGAAGTTGAATTATAGTTTTCTATTTTAATATTGTCAAAATTAAAAGGCAAAGTTAAAGTTTGATTTCCATCTGTTGAATTTATTCTGCAAGTTAAATTTGCACTTGGTAGGGTAGTAAAATTATGCTCTATAATTATCATCAAATTTTGATTACTAGACATATTAAATGGAACATTAGAAAGTATGCTTTGGCTGCAATTAAAGCCCCAGTTTTGTGAATTATCGCCGATATTATTTTGGGCATCAAATTCTGCAACTACTAAACTGCCATTTTGTTTTAAGATTGATAAAGAATTTGCAAGAGTTCCAAATAACAATCTAAATAGTTCATAATCATAAGCGGTTGTGTTAGCTCTAGCAGTGATATTAATTAAATAATTACCACCAGTTGTGTAGTTTCTTTCAACTGAAATCAAAGTAAATCCTTTTAATGCAAGGCTTAAATTTGTAGAATTAAAGATATAGTTATCTCCAAATGCCACAGAATAATTAACTTGACTTATGGATTGATTATTTTCATTGACTAAATAAAACTGCACAATTTGGGTTCTGTTTGTAGCATTAATTATAGTTGGTCTATAAACATCTACCCCTGTATCGGTGGTTATTACTTTTGATGGAGCATGTACTGGGCTAGTTAAGTCATATTTCATTGATGTTGTTTGTGATGAATTTCTGACTATCTTCAAAATTCTGCCTATCGGGTCGTAGCTGTAAATCCAAGAGAACCCACTTATTGTTACGTTGGTTAAGCGGTCTAGTCTGTCATAAGTCATTGAGTATGTTCTATTGTTGATAGAATCATTAATTCCTATAATATTCCCTACATTATCATACGTATAGTTTAATTGTTGTATATCATCTGTTCTAATCTGCCTTAACCTTAAATTTTGCTCATTATAGTCATATTTGGTAATTCTGCCATTGAAATAAGTCCTGTTTAAAGTAGCTCCAAACGCATTATAATGGGTTTTATTGATAAAACCAGTTATCTTGTCTAGTTTATTCATTTGGTTGTAATAAAGCTCTAAATCTGTTGAATTTGGAAGTCTTTTCTCGATTATCCTATTCATTGAATCGTAGGTTACGCCAGTTTCAAAAGAAAGATTATCCATAACTACGAATTCCTTTACTATTCGTAATCTGTCATCATAAGTATAAGTATAGGAAATATTTGTATAATTTACACTAAAAAGAGTGCCTTGGTATTGTTTATCATAGGTAAATGTAATATTATCTTCTGTGTAATTCTTATTAAGGATTCTATTTAGGGAATCATATCCTAATCTTATTACTTGTCCCCTATTATCTATTTGCTTAATGAGATTATTTGCCAAATCATAATCATATTTCCACTGACCTAAATCAGGATCTATTAATTTTATTTTCCTGCCCAAGGAATCGTAAGTGAAGTTGAAATTGTTTCCATAAGCGTCTCTTATGCCAACTAACTCGTCTGCACCATCATAAATATAAGTCGTGTTATAACTCTGATTATCTCCAATGTAATAATCTGTGTTAAATTCCCTGACTTCAATGATTCTGTCATAAGAATCTAGGACATAGGTATTCCTATTATAATTTTCATCGTAGTCGTTTATTATTGATTTATTATATGTGGTGTTTTTGTTTGTTCCATCAGGATTTATAACAGAAGTAACTCTCGATAGAGCATCGTAGTTATATTTTGTTGTATTAGTTGTGTTTGACTTATTGGATAATGTTGTTGAACTTGTATCAAAATATGGATTCTGCTCTTCCTTGACTCTAAACATTCCATCATAAAATAAATTTTTAACAATTTGTTGAGTATTGTCTTCATTTGGTGTTTTGATTTGAACCAGATTGGCAAAACCGTCATAGAAATAATATACATCAATTGTATTGTTTGATGTTGTTCTTTGGCTTACCTTTATTATTTCAGGGGCAATTCCGTCAAATAAGTAAGTGTAAGATTTTGTTGGGAAATCTGAACTGTCATAAGGATCAATATCTTTTGTTATCCTTCCGAATGTATCGTATTCGTAGCCAAACAAAACTCCATGATTGATATAATTCAGTACATTACCAGTGCCAACATCATAGGTGTAGTCAATTGCATGACCCAATGGGTTTGTAACTCTGTCAGCATAAGTGTTTGTATCATCTCTTAATCCATAATCCCAAGTTGTTGTTCTTCCAAGAGCATCTGTTTGTTGATATAAATTTCCGAAATCATCATACTTGTAATAGGTAGTTGGATTTCCTCCGCCTGTGTCAAGCCATTGCTCTGTTTTTGTTAAATCTCCTTTATTGGATATGCTGCCATACTCCTTGTTGTCATAGAAATATTTTGTCTCTCTTATTTTGTTATGTGAGGAATCAAACAATAAATACCAGCTTGGCTTGTCTAAAATCCATGGTGTCATGTTAATCGCATAGGTATAGTTTTCGTATTTCTCATCGCTTGTTATGTTTATGTCGCCGTGTTGGATTTTAGAAATGATATTGGAATAGTTATCGTATCTAAATGAAATATTGGTTATTTTTGGATTTGTTAATTGAGCATCATAAGTGTAGGATGATGTTGATAGTAAAGTAGCTATGAATATCCCGTAATCTTTTGCTGTAAAATTAAAGTTATTGTCGATTGCTGAAAAAATATTGCCAATTGAATCATAAGTTTCTGTCCTGTATTCTCTTCCTTTTAATTGCTTATTTTGGTGAAAGTAATGCGATATAACAGATTTATCGCTTAATGTTTCATTTACAATGTTAAACCCCCTGAATTCTGAATCGTCATAATCGTAATTTCCGCCAAAGTAATAATAAGAAGTGTTTGAGAAAATATTGAAATCATTATTTAATGAATTATTTTGGTAAAATGCCTTGACAACCCAGATGTTGAAGCCAATATCAGATAAGCTGTCATTTCCTGTATTGTTGAATAAAGTAGATTTTTCATAATCAAGATAAGTTATTCCTCCGAACTCATTTGTGATGTTCTTCAATAAGTAAGGTATTGTGGAATTTCTGATTAAAGTTCTCTTAATGTCAGAAGTACCGTCATTGTAGCCAATGATAATGTCGCCAAACCCATCTCCATCAACATCTCCTATTCTTCTTCCAATATTCTTTCCTTCCAAAGTAAAAGGCTCTGGAGAATTCCACGATGTTGAGTTGATCCACCCGTTTCCATTATTAATGAAAGCTTCCCTTTCTGTAACGCTTCCATTCTTGTAATCTTGCAGAATATCAGTCAAGCCATCGCCATTCAAATCAAGCAATCTTAATCCATTATCAATTCTTGAAGAGCTTGTAAACACATCAGGAGGAATCCAAGCAGAAGAGCTTACCCATCCGCTTCCATTATTAAGCCAAGCCTCTTTAGTAGTGTCTTTCCCTTTTAATATGTCAATTAATCCATCGCCATTTACATCAGCTAACCTAACGCCTAAGTCGATGAGGCCGGAGTCAACAAAATCCGTGGGGCTTACCCATAAAGAACTTACATCTTTCCAACCGTTGCCTGTATTCAGGGCAGCTTTTTTCTTGTCAGGGTGGGCTCTCAGCAAATCAACCCTTCCGTCGCCATTAAAGTCAACAAGCTGCGTTCCCTTATCGCCAATGCCTGATTGAGTGAAATCAAAATCTTCGCTCGGAGGAGCCCATGTGATTACATCTTCGCTTCCCCACTTTGTTATGTTATTAAGCCAAGCTCTTCTTTTGCCAATTGCGTTACTAACTCCTTGTATCAGGTCTGCAAATCCGTCATTGTTTAGATCCGCTATCCTTATTCCGTTATCAATGTCAGAGGCATCAATAAAGTCATCAGGCGGGGCAAATGCCAATGATTCGTTCCATGCTGTACGGTTATTAAGCCACGCTGTTTTTGTCGTTCCATATTTGCTTTTCAATAAATCTAAGTAGCCGTCATTGTTAATGTCAACTAATCTCAAGCCCTTATCAATTCCGTTTGAATCAGAAAAAACTTCGCTTACATTGTATGTAGTAGAATTATGGTAAAATGAATTTGATTCATAATACCCAAAAGTTACGTTATGCAGCACAGAAACATTATCAGAACCAATATACCCTATCCTGTATAAAGAAGACAAGGAGCTTTCATTGTGCAAAGACAAATATTCAAAATTATATCTTCTTACTAAACTGCTGTTGACAAATACATAAATATCATTTAACCTTCTGCTTTCTTC
>CAYOWR010000007.1:0-12989 GCA_964407725.1 uncultured Methanosarcinales archaeon | reverse complement strand
GGAAATGGCTGGAGGAAATAGGAAAATTCATAGATAAAAATAATGTTAAAGTCTATGCAGAGGATGCATTTAATGAAATTTCAGATAAGATTCTCTTAAAGTCAGCATTTTATGATAATAAACTATGTATGGAGATAGATAATTTTGATGATTTAGAGAAAGCAAAGATATTCTTCAACAAAAGCAAACTTATCTGAAAATTCTTTTGTATAATCCAGCCAATTCGCTAACATCTACCACTTTCAGCAAAAATAGAATTGATATATATGCCAACCCTGCTATTACTAAAACAACAGCAGTCTCAATCCACACATTCAAAGAAATCAGATTTTTCAGCAATGCCACTATAGCCAAAAAGAAGGTTCCAGCCAGCAAGGACTTCATCCAAATCCCTACTGGTAAATTTATTGTTATGAAGTTTCTTATCTGCATTAAGCCAAGAATCATCATTATAAAAAAGCTCGCAGTTGTGGTGATTGCTGCTCCGATTATACCATAAACCGGAATTAATATTATATCCGCTATAATGTTGAATATGGCTGTTATGTAAAGAATCTTGCTTTGTATCTGCGGCTGGCCTATTCCAAGAAAAAAATTCACATTAATAAAATGATAGGTGTAAAATATCATCCCTATGCTTAATATTCTCATGGCATTTGAGGCCAAGATATATTCATTGCCAAATAATATCGATATTATAAGGTTGGAAAATGACAGCATTATCAAAACTAGAGGAAAACTAATCAAAAAAGAGTACTTGTATAAGGATTCAATGCCGGCTTTTAGCAAATTATGCTTCTTTTTTATCCATAATTCTGATGTCAATGGCAAAAGAACGCTTCCGATGGCTATAGGCAAATTAGCCAATATTTTTGCAGTAGGCAAGGCTACATTATACAAAGCAACATCCGTAACGCCTTTGAAATAAGTCAAAATTGTTGTATCTGTGTAGCCTAAAACTATTGCAGCAGTGCCAGACAGCATGACAAAAATTCCGTATCTTGAAATATCCTTTATCAGTTTCTTGTTTATTGCAAAACTTGAAGTCAGAAATTGCGGGAAAACATTTCTTACAAATAACCATCCAAAGCTAATCAATAATAATATTGGCGCAATTATATAAGCAAAGATAGGGCTGAACAATCCAAAATTCATTTTCAGCCCTGCAATTAAAATTATCAAAATAACAAACATCCTTACAATATCTATAACTGCGAAAAGCACGACTTTTTTGAAACCTTGAAATGCAAATTTGAGTACATTGACAAAACTGTCAATAAAAAAAGCTATGGCCATTAGTTTAAGCACTATTCCTGCTTTTGGACTATGAAAAAAATGAATGCTAAGAAAATTAGAAAACAAATAAACCAAAATGATAATGACTGAATTAGTGATTATCTGCGTTAAAATGGCATAAATAATCGAGCTTTTTATTAGATTGTTTTTGCTATTGTGCTGGAATTCTGGTATAAATTTTATCAGCGCCCTGTCAAATCCAAATGTCTTGAAGACACCAAGAAGGGATAAGAATGCAAAAACAGCATAAAACAGACCAAATTCTTCTATACTCAGATTTCTGGCCATTATAAGCCTCACTATATAACCCAAAATACCTGCAAATACTGAAATAATAAGCACTATTAATGCTCCCCTTGCGGCAAATTTTGTATAGCTCATTTTGCATAATAAACAATAATCGTTCCGGCTTTATTTTCTATTACATTAACTATTTTCCAGTTTGAAGGCGGGTTTTCTATGTATGATGGCACTTCTTGTTTAACTGCCTTTAAATCTCCAAGCATTCTTTTATTTACGATGACATAAGATTCCTTAATATTAATAGCTTCATTTGGATACTCTTTAAGGTCTAACTTATTGACATAACCCTGAATATAATTAAATGACTTGATAGACCTGGAATCAGAGTAAATTGGCTTGTCAAGCTTTTCGAGATATGGAAGACTTTCCTTTAGGGTAGCTAGAATATTTCTATCTCCCCTTACATAAACAAAAAATATAGAACTTACAAAAAGCAATGCCAAAATAAATGGTTTTGCATATTTTCCAATGATAATCTTCTTATCGGTCAAGAATACTGCCAATAAAAGAATTCCGGGAACTGTTATAACTGAGAGGTATCTTGGGTCGGCTTTAAACGGCAAGTATTTTGTCAGGCTTGCAGAGCCGAAACTCAAGTAAAGCAATAACGGAATAAACCAAAAAAATAAAATGTTTGCATTTTGCCTTTTGTTAAAAATAAAATATATTAATGAAATAATTATAAAAAAATAAAAAAATGAAATCAGCGGGTCAGTCAGGATGATATATGGGTAATGCAGCAATCCTTCTGGCATATTCAACCTTCCGAAATAGCCGTAATGAATATATGCTTGCTGCAAATAATCCTGAACAGTAGTATACCTGAAGAAAGGATTTCCTGTCAATTTATAAAGAATAAAAAGCTCGACAGCAAAAATAATAACAAATCCAAATGCAGCAATAAAATATTCTTTTTTTATCTGTCTTTTGTAAATAAGGTAAATTATAAAAAACAACCCTATTAATAAAGCGCTTTCTCTAATAAGATATCCTATGCCCAGAAAAATACCTGAGAGAAAATAATTTATTTTTTTATGGGATTTTAGTTCCGCATATAAAAAGAAATAAACACTTAACGCCATAAAAAATGCGGAAGGAATATCAGTCAACAATTTAGTTGCATAGACAACTTCCAAAGGAAAAATGGATATTAAAAAGGATGACATCAAACCAACTTTTTCGTTAAGCAATAATTTTCCGAAATAATAAACTAATATAATGTTACCAATTGATGTTAAGAGGACGAATAAGGTCGATGAGAAATCATTTACTCCAAATAATTTGTATGAAAAAGCCGTAACGTATGTAACACCTATCCTAGTCGACAAAGTTAATACGCTGTCCTGAATTCCTTCCCCCGCATTATGGGCATATCTTGTGTAAGCCAAATCGTCCGAAGTGCCAATTCCTGAAAAAAATATCAATCTCAACGCAAGGCCAAATAACGCTATTAAGAATAACAGAAATTTATTGTTATTTAATAAGTTGTTTCTTTTAATTTTTTTGATTTTGTTTTTGGATGCCATTTTGTTCAAAATCTAAATAAATATTTTTCTGTGAAAAATTTAAATAGCTCACTATCATCAACTTTTCTATATTTTTGCACAATATGTCTTTTTTTTAGTATTGACTGAAAATTAAATATAACCCATAATATGGAATATAATCTTGCAAGCCCGTCCAGAAACCTTAATCTAAGGAAATCCTTTATTATAGCAAATAATCTTGCTGCCAAAACATAGGGCAGAAACAAAAAGAGGTTTTTCACTGACAGGCTTGTGAAAAAGGTCCTCAAAAGATTTCTTTCCATCAAAAATGTTAGGAAATATGATTTGAATATTCTTCTTGAGATCGAGCCTTTATGGAAAACTACGGCTTCTGGAATAAAATATACTTTATAACCCGAAAGCCCGATTCTAAGTCCTAGATCAACGTCCTCGCCGTAAAAGAAATAATTATTATCAAAGATGTAGCCAAACTTTTTTACAAAATCATTTCTGATTAAGCCCGTGCCTATATAAGGTATTTCTATTGGCTTATTTCCTAATGTTCCATCCTTGAAAGTCCCAGAATAAAATGCCCTTGAAAGCCAAGTCCCAGCCAAATCAATTTTTTTCCTGTTCTGGAAATCAATGTATTTTGGAGCTGCCTGTACTGCAATTTTATTTTTTTCAAGAAAATCAACTAATTTGTCAAGCATATCCTCTTTGGCTTCAATATCACAGCCTGTAAAGAAAATATACTTGCTATTGGATTTCCTGGCTGCCGCATCATATGCTGCTGTCCCAATGTTCTTGTTTAATTTTATTAATATTATATTTTTAAGTTCTTTTCTTATTTTTTCAATGGCCTCATTTTTTGATCCATTATCAACAACATAAATATCATATTTATACTTGGTCTTGAGTTTTTTTATGGATTTGACTGCGTTAATCACCATATCAGCATCATTATAAGATAAAATAATAAAGCTTACATCAATTTTCATTTTCCATTAGACTTGCAAATTCTCTTATACCTTTTTCAAAAGAATAATCTGGCTTAAAATTGAACATCTCGTTGAAATCAACTTTAAGCTTGAAATTTATGTATTTTTGATCCTGTCTTCTTGGAGTATATTCTATCTTGACTTTTTTGTCGAGGGCTTTTGCAACCCTATTGACAAGCTGCGTTATTGTCATGTTATCCTGGCCAAGATTGCATATTAAGTTTGGTCTTTTTGAATTCAGGCATGCAAAAAGAGCTTTTACTGTATCTTTAACATACATTAAATTTACAATATTTGTTCCATCTCCATAAACTTCTATTGTTTTCTTGTTTTGTAAAATGTTTTGGACAAGTTGCGAGACAAATTTTCTTTCAGAGTACAATCCATAAGCACCGCCAAACCTCAATATAATGTAAGAATCGATTTTACCTGCATAATGAAGATACTTAACGTAATGCTCTGCGGTCAGCTTTGAAATGCTGTATGGAATATACGGGCTTAGCTTTGATTTTGTTGTCACAAATCCTTTGTTGCCTTCGTAAACAGCTGCAGAAGACATGTAAATGAATTTTTTAATCTTGGAGAAAGATTCAATGAAATTTATCAATCCGATAACATTGCTTTTCAAATCCTGGCTTGGATTTTTTATTGAGAGAGGTATATTGACATTGCCTGCTAAATAAATGCAATTGTCTATTTCTGCACCAACATTTTCTGCTAATTTTTTTGTGGCGTTTTTATTCGTCAAATCACACCTGTACAACTTGACGTTTTTTAGTCTTTTCTCCTTTACAAATTTCTCTAAATCAGATTTGTTATAAACTGCGATAATTTCAATGTTTTTTGGCGCCGACTCAAGGAAATTTTTTCCGATGAATCCAGATGCGCCTGTCAGCAATACCTTCATTTTAGCTTTCTGTACCACTCAATTGTTTTTTTAATGCCTTCTTCAAATCCAACCTTTGGCTCAAAACCTAGAATTCTTTTGGCCTTATCTATGCTTGGAACCCTTATTTCGACTTCAGGATATTTAAGTTCCTTGAAAACTATTTTTGATTTTGAATTTGCAAGCCTTATCACTGTCTCTGCTGTCTGCAGGGTTGTTGAAGTAGCCTGGGGAGTTCCTATGTTAAAGACCTCTCCTACAGAATTGTCATTGCTTAAAACTAATTCCATGGCATCAGCCATATCATCAACATAGCACCATGATCTTACTTGAGAGCCATGATTATGGACTTCAAGAGGCTCATTTTTCAACGCTTTTACAATAAAATTATGAACTGCGCCTTCGCCAATTTGCCTGGGCCCGTAAACATTAAATGGTCTTAAGCTTGTGAATTTGATTCCATTTTCCCTGTAATAAGCATCTGCAAGAAATTCAGATGCAAGCTTTGACATTGCATAGACCCATCTTGGCTTCCCTATTGGTCCAAGAGTTGTCATGCCAGCTTCATCAGCTTGATAGATAAATGGTCCATAAACCTCGCTGGTTGAAAAGCCAATATAACGCTTTATATTCATCTTTTTACATGCTTCCAAGACATTGTAGCTGCCCATTAAGTTTATCTTCAATGTTGTTGTCGGCTTTGATACAACTGTACCTACGCCAGCAATAGCAGCCATGTGAATTACTATATCAGCGCCTTCAATGTTTTTTTCAATTGCCTCATTGTCGAGCACATCGCCTTTAACGATCTTAAGGTTTTTGTGTTTCTCCAGATTTGTATATTGCAGAGCATTTCTGTGCAATGAGTCAAAAACAATAACCTCATTATCGTCTATAACTCTTTCTATAAAATGGCTGCCTATAAAGCCTGCTCCGCCTGTAATAAACAAATTTTTTCCTTTTAATTTCATAGTATTTGGCTTAAGTTAGTAATTTAAAAATATTGCTGTCTAGCCAAGAACATTCTTGACATCTACAACTTTATTTATCATTTTTTTTAATTGGTTTTTGTATCTGCGTTCTTTATTCATCAAAATAATTACATCAATTTTTTTGAAATTATCTAAATATTTTATTCCAAATTCTTTTTCAGTCTCTTCTTTTGAATATAAGGGATCCAAGCCATAGACTTCATAGCCTTTATTCTTCAGCAGTTTTATTAAATCAATAGACCTGCTGTAGGCTTTTTCTTTAACACCCTCCCTGTAGCTTAATCCTATAATGCCTATTCTTTTACCGCCAATTTTTTCTATCTTTTTTGCATAATATTCTGTCATATCATCATTTAATTTCCTTGCTATTTTGATAAGAGGCACGTCAAGCTCATTAATAAGAAACCATGGATAAATAGGAATGCAATGCCCGCCAACATTGCCAGGCTCGAGAATGTTGCAGTATTGGTGCTTTGCAGCTTCCCTCATTTCCCAGAAGTTTGTACCATAATTTTCAGATATCTTAAACAATTCATTGGCAAGCGCTATGTTGACATCCCTATAAATACCCTCAGCAATTTTCGCAAGTTCTGCAGTTTTTGAATTGCTTACTTTGATTGGCTTTGCGAATTTTTTATAGACTTCAAATGCCTTTTCTGTGCTAATTTTATTTATTCCACCAACCAATTTAGGAAAGTTCTTGAAGCGGGAGATTGAATAGCCTGTCATTATCCTTTCAGGGCTGTAGGCAAGATAGAAATCAATGCCTGCTCTTAAGCCAGATTGTTTTTCAAGCACATCTTTTACAAATGTTTCTGTTGTTCTTACAGGAACAGTTGTTTCCAAAACAACTAAATCTTTTTTTTTCAATATTTTTCCAATATTTTTAAAGGCTTTTTTTAGCAATGAAAAATCAGGCTTTTTGTTTTCGTCGATAAATAGAGGCACTATAACAATATGAATATTGCATTGCTTCGCATCTTCTGGATTTGAACTGGCTTTAAGCTTTTTGCCGCCTTGATTTTTGATGAGCTCACTTAATCCAATCTCTTCTTTTATTGGATTTTGGCATTTGTTTATCATATCTATTTTTTTCTTGTCCAAATCAATTCCAATTACTTCTATTCCAGAATCAGCTATTACTGCAGCTAATGGCAATCCAGCTTTTCCTAGTCCAGTAACGCTTATTTTCATAATTCAACAACCTTATTCTCCTTTGATGATTCAATGAATTTATGCGCTACTCTCAGCGCCTCTAATCCATGTTTTCCAGTCACTTCAGGTTCTTTGTCATTTATTATACAATCTGCAAATGAATTAAGCTCATTTCTCAATGGCTCGCTTTTCTTTATTTTCAGACTTATTTTTCTTCCTTCAATTACTGTCATTGAATAATCCTGATAATTTACATTCTTCCTTACAAAGTCATTCTCGTAAAAATCCAAATCTTGCGTAAGATAATTTGCGACAAACATGCCTTTTTCACCTGTGACTGTAATCTCCCTAAATTTTCGAGGAGTTACCCAATTAGCATTTATCACGCCAAGAACATCATTCTGAAATCTTATAGTTCCTATCAGCAAATCTTCATGTGTTGAATGAATTCTCTGCGCGGTCTCTGCATATATTCTCTTTATAGAAGAATCAATTATATACTTTAAAATATCAATCTCATGTATTGCCAAATCAATTACGACACCAACATCGCTGATTCTTCTTGCAGAAGGGCCTATTCTTACGCAATGCACTTTGTATATTTTCCCAAGCTCGTTTCTTTTGATTCTTTTTTTCACTTCCATGACAACCGGGTTAAATCTTTCTATATGACCTATCATCAGCTTCACTTTGTTTTTTTCAGCAGTGTCTATAATCTCTTTTGCCTTCTCCGTGGTTGATGCAATTGGCTTCTATACCAAAACATTGATTTTTTTTCTCATAAAATCACATGCCACGTCCCTGTGAGATTTGGTGGGGACACAAATAGAGGCGGCATCCAGCTTTTCTTTTTTTATAATTTCTTTATAGTTGCTGTATGATTTTGTATTATACAATTTTGCAATTTCTTTTACTAATTCTTTATTAGAATCGCAGACAGCGACTAATTCCACATTTTTCATCTCAGAGTATACTCTAGCATGATTTTTGCCCATTGAGCCTGTTCCTACGACTGCAACTTTTAATCTGCTCATTTTATTCTAAATCGCTGATTGTTTTTATTATTAAGTCTAAATCGTCTTTTGTAAGCTGAGGATGGACAGGAAGGGATAAAATCTGCTTTGACAGCTTTTCAGCAACAGGAAAATCGCCTTGTTTATAACCAAATTTTTTTAGATGATTAAAAAAATGAAGGGGTATTGGATAATACACAACACAACCAATTCCATTTTTCGTTAGGTGGGTGATTAATTCATCACGGCTTAATCTAAAATTGTCTTCAATTTTTATTGTGTACTGATGAAAAACATGGGTGCAACTGTCTTTTATTATCGGGATTTTAATGCCTTTGATTTTTGACAGGCCTTTGCTTAAATATTCAGCATTGTTAATTCTTTTTTTATTCCACTCATTGATTTTTTTAAGTTGTATAAGGCCTATTGCTGCGTTTACGTCACTCATTCTGTAATTATAACCCAAATCAAAATACTCGTATTTTGTCTTTTCGCTTTGGCCGTGATGCCTGAATTGTTTTGCCAATTCCGCAAATTTTTCACTGTCAGTTGTAAGCATTCCACCTTCACAGGTTGTCATGTTTTTCGTTGCATAGAAAGAGAAGGTTCCAATATCGCCTAAAGCGCCGCATTTAATTCCTTTATAATCTGCTCCAACAGCTTGACAGGCATCTTCAATTATTTTCAAATTATGTTTGTCAGCAAATTTTTTTATTTTTTCATAATCGTATGGATAACCGTACAAATCAACAGGCAATATTGCTTTTGTTTTTTTATTTATTTTTGATTCAATCTTATTTGGGTCTATGCTAAAAGTTTCTCCTTCTATGTCTGCAAAAATTGGTATAGCACCTTGCATCAATATTGAATTTGCAGTTGCTACAAATGTAAAAGGCGTTGTTATAACTTCATCGCCAGGCTTTATGCCTGCAGCGTAAAGCGCGCAGTGCAATGCAGCTGTTCCTGAGTTGACTGCAACAGCATGCTTTGTGCCAATGAACTTTGCAAATTGCTCTTCAAATTCTTTTACTTTTGGTCCTTGTGCAATAATCCCGGAATTAAGGACATCAGAAACTGCTTTTATTTCCTCTTCGCTAATAGAGGGCTTGGCAATTGGTATCATTTTTGTTTTAATGTTATCTTTTCATTACATGACGAACATTTAAGCTTTATTTTTCTGTTTTCTTTTTTTACATCCTCAATTTTCTCCCCGCAAGCACAGACATATCCTTTGAATTCAGCAGGGTTTCCATAAACTAGTGCATAATCCAGAACATCTTTTGTCACAGCAGATCCAGCACCGATCATTGCAAATTTTCCGATGGTTATGTTTGGCAAAATGACTGAGCAGGCGCCGATTGAAGCACCTTTTTTAATCAAAATCTTTCCAGCATTCCAGTTGCTAGCTGTCTTCAAGCTGCCTTTTTTTGTTATTGCTCTGGGATTCTTGTCATTGGTCAAACATACATGTGGCCCAATAAAAACCCCATCTTCGAGCTTTGCATTAAAGTAAATAGAAGAATTGTTTTGTATCTTTACGTTGTTGCCTATTTCCACATCATGGTCTATATAGACATTTTTTCCAAGAATGCAGTTTTTTCCAATTGTTGCATTTTCTCTCACATGGCATTGATGCCATATTTTTGTATTGCTGCCGATCTTGGCTTTTTTTGATATTTCGGCAGTCGGGTGCGTATATACTTTCATACATTTGCGACAAGAATATGCTTTATAAAGCTTGTGAAATTAACTTTCAGTGTAGGCTTTATATAATTTTTCAGCTACTTTTTCTATTGAGAAATTTTCAAGAACTCTTTTTCTGCCATTTTTGCCGATTCTATTTGCCAGTTTTTTGTTTTTCAGCAAGAGCAAAATCTTTTTTGCCATATCCTCTGTATTAAATCTTTTAGCCATCAAGCCATAATTTTCGTTTGGAATTACAAACTCATGTCCGCCGCATTCCATAACAACAACTGGCCTTTCACATCCTAAGGCCTCGTTAACTGCAGGAGTAATTTCCTGCAGGTTTGCAAGCACAAAGATATCGCATAGATTGTACAATTTAGCCAATTCCTTATGGCCTTTGCTGCCCAAAAATTTCACGTTTTTCTCGAGCCCGAGATTTCTTGTAAGGTTCATAAGATGCTCTTTATAGTATCCGCTTCCAACAATCCATAGCTCGGCATCTTTGTAGCCTTTATCTACTATCCTTCTCAGCGCTTGTATTATCAGGTGATGGCCTTTTATTTTGTATAATCCACCAACAGAAAGTAAAACCGGGTTTTTTTTCTTTATAACTTTCATTGGTTTAAAACATTTAGTATCTGTTGCATGCCCTGTAATTATGCTTCTATTTCTATTCTTTATCAAGCCCAATCTGAGGCATCTTTCTTCTGCCTGTGGGTTGGAAAAAACAACAAAGTTTGAATAGTCGTATGCCTTTTTTACAATTGGACAAACAATGTATTTGCTTAATTTAAACAAAAAGAATCCTTCTACTGTCTGGGATGTTCTTAATATAAATCTAATATTATGTTTTTTTGCTGCTTTGTATGCCTGATATGCAAATCCATAGAATTCTGGGTTATTTGAAGTTACAACATCAAATCCTTTCAGGCTTTTGTCTAAATTTTTATAGTAAAATCTTGGTATTCCAAGAGCAAATAACAGTTTTTCAGAAGGCGTTTTATAGTCGATTCCCTTTATTTTCTCTACTTTTAGCCCCTTGTATTTCACATTATTTTTCTCGTCTGTGAAAAGAGTCACATCCATACCCCTTTTTTTAACTAAATATTCGTATGTCTTCAGAAAATTATGGAGTGATGAGTGTATATCAAAATGAGTCGGCATTACTATTGCTACTTTGATTTTGTCCATATGGATATGTTTCAACTAACAGATAATTATTTAAATATATTTGGGTTGCCTGGGTTCATGAAAATTTTAAGCATAGTTGGCACAAGGCCAAATGTCATGAAGATAAGTGCATTGATAAATGAGTTCAAAAAACATAATGTTAATCATATCCTTGTGCATACTGGCCAGCATTATGACAAAGAAATGAGCAAGCTCTTTTTTGACGAGCTAGAGTTGCCTAAGCCAGACATTAATCTTGGAGTTGGATCAGGCACTTATGGAGAGCAGATAGGTAATATAATACTAAAGCTTGGGAAGGTTTTGATAGATGAAAAACCAGATTTAGTGATTGTTGTAGGTGATGTTAATTCAACTTTTGCAGGCGCTTTAATTGCAAAGCAACTCGGAATTAAAGTTGCGCATGTCGAAGCTGGCTTGAGAAGCTTTGACTGGACAATGCCTGAAGAAATTAACAGAATGCTTACAGATAGGATAAGCGATTACTTGTTTACAACAGAGAAAAGCGGAAATAATAATCTGATTAAAGAAGGAATTGATAAAGAAAATATATTTTTTGTTGGTAATGTGATGATAGACACTTTGCTTAGCCATAAGGAAAAATCCAAAAAATCGAAAATATTAGAGAGATTGTCTGTTAAAAAAAATCAATATTGCACGTTGACTTTACACAGGCCAAGCAATGTGGATACCAAAGAAGGTTTAGAGAATATCTTTTGTATTCTTGAAAAGTTACAGGAAAAAATCAATATTATATTCCCATTACATCCAAGAACAAGAAAGAATGTTGAAAAATTCGATTTGAATGATAAATTGAAAAATATAACAATGACTGAGCCTCTTGGCTATCTTGATTTTCTGTGGCTTATGGGCAACAGCAGATTTGTTCTGACAGATTCTGGCGGCATACAGGAAGAAACAACAGTTCTGGGAGTGCCTTGCATCACTTTAAGGAACAGCACAGAAAGGCCTATAACCGTAGAAGAAGGAACTAATCTGCTTGTTAGCACTGACAAGAATAAAGTTGTCAATAAGGCATTGGACATCATTAATAATAAAGTGAAATTAAACAAGAGAATTCCTGAATTGTGGGACGGAAAGGCTGCTGAAAGGATTGTAAGGATATTGCTCAAATAAAATGAATTCAAAAGTGAATGAAAGCAAACTTAAGAGAAAATTAAAGACTTATATACCTTTTCCTGTCCAGAAATTGCTTTATAATGCAATAAAAAAGCTGAGGCTTGCAAAAAATATAGCAAAAAAGAAGTATACTAAGGATGATATCAAGAAATTTCTGATTAATGCAGGCTTACAGAAAGGTGATATTGTAATTCTACATTCTTCTCTTGGAAGGATCGGCTATGTTGAAGGTGGCGCAAATGCTGTAATAGATGCTTTCCTAGAGATTATTGGAAAAGAAGGAACTTTTGTAGTGCCAACTCATTCAAACCCCGGATTTGATGAAAAACAAAAGCTGTACATCTTTGACGTCATGAATACTGCAGCTTATACAGGAGCAATTTCAGAAACTCTTAGGAAGAGGAAAGGTGCAAAAAGAAGTTTGTCCCCAATGCATTCTGTTGCAGCCTTCGGCAAGCATGCTGATTATATTGTGAAAGATCATGAAAATTGTGACAATCCATATGCTATGAACAGCCCCTTTGGAAAGCTTTATGAGCTTGATGCAAAAATATTCCAGATTGGAGTAGATCAATTAGCGAATTCTTGTATCCATCTCGTTGAAGACAAGATAAACTTTCCCATAAAAGTCTTTACTGGCAAGATGAAAGCTTTAGTTATAGATGAAAAAGGTAACAAGAAAATAATCAAATTCAGAAAGCATCTTGACAATCTGCATAAGATAAGAAACAACAACATGATTGAAAAGCATCTTTTGGAGAGAAATTTGATTAAGATATATCCTTTTGGAAATACAGAGCTAAGAGTGCATAAAGTAAGGGATTTAGTGCATTTGATGGAAG
>CAYOWR010000006.1:0-13044 GCA_964407725.1 uncultured Methanosarcinales archaeon | reverse complement strand
TCTTGCACTCGCTAATAATTTTTCAGGGCCGACAATTATGTAAA
Organism: uncultured Methanosarcinales archaeon; assembly: GCA_964407725.1. Classification (GTDB taxonomy): domain Archaea; phylum Nanobdellota; class Nanobdellia; order Woesearchaeales; family GW2011-AR4. The sequence continues at coordinate 13,000 of CAYOWR010000006.1, read as the reverse complement.
TTAAGACCAAAACAATAAGAATGCCAAGAGCCCATGCAAGTGCTTCTGTCCACGCCATTCCTTTCTTTTTCATTTTTTATTCAAGAAAAAATTTTATCTATATAGTATTTAATTGGATTTCCAAATTGCCAGATTAAATAAGCCATAGCTACCAGCACAAACAAAAGTATTATAACTCCTAGTATTGTAGTTCTTCCTATTTCTTGAGATTTCTTATATATTTTCATTTAATTTGGATAACTTACAGTGCAGCCTATTTCTTTTGCATCATTTAAAGTAGATACAATGATGAAATTTGGAACTTCCTCTGTCACTCCAGAAACCACAAAATTTGCAGTTCCTTTTAACAGATTGTCAAGAATTCCAATTTTATAAGCACCTATTGTCAAGACACCTTTAATTCCAATCATGCTTAATAAAGATTTACCTACAAAAGTAACAATTCCGCCAACAGTAGCAAATTTTGCTAACACAACCCCTCCGACTGCGATTCCTATAGCGTAGCCTCCAACTTTGGCATAACACCCTGCCCCAGGCTCTGCTCCTTTAAGACAGATTTGTTCGTTTGGACTGACGAATGAGATTGCATATATTTCTCCAGGAATGTAATTAATATTTGTTGCTTGTTCGCCTCCAGGCGGCATAAAATAAATTTCTCCTCCTTTTTGACCATGTTCTCTTATGTATCTTGTATAGGAATATATTTCATCTTTTTTCACATAGCAGCTTTGATCCTTGTTCGGACATAACCATTTATCATATAATCCATATTCTTCTGACGGTTTTCCTTGAGAAGAACATTTACCTCCTCTATTCTCGCATTCATTCCTTATATCTTTAATACAGCACTTATAGTCTGTGCCAGGAGGTGTTTTTTTAGAAGGTACAGATTTTTCGCCTGGCTCACATTTCAGTCTCCAAAAACCACCTATCTCTGAACACTTATCACTCTTGTCTTTAGAAAGATATGGTTCATCCATAGATTGTTTTAATGAATAAAATGTAATGTCTTTAGCATTTTCTTTGATCTTAAATGTATAGCATGTGAAACAACCTTCACTGAATGCGTAAGACCTAAACATATCTGATTTTGAACCATCCAACCATTCATACCAGCAGTTTTTAATCATATCTCTTATTTCTGATTCTGCTCCTTCTTTGTCTTGTTTATATTTTGATGTTGGAACATATAATTTTTCATTTGTACTTTTGTCTATAGTATTGCAAACTGTATCCCCAGAAGTCAATAATCCCTCACTTTTTTCTCTTAGGCCATATTTAACCTCATTTAAAATTCTGCATAAATCTATTTGTAGCTTTTCATCTACTTTAGAAGAAGTATACCTTACTCCTGCCAAAATTACTCAAGTCGAGAGAAATATTAGAATTATACCTACAATAATGCTAAAACCTGATACTTCAATTCCTCTTTTATTTTGACCTGACATTAAACATCTGTAATACAAGTAATAAAAACAATAACCCTGCAGCTAGCGATATTGCTATTATAAGTATTGTTCGTAAGCCTATCGTTTGGCTTTTAATATTATTTTTAGCAAATAAGATTAACATATTAAATAAGCTTGATATCATTTTCTATCTTCGTATATCTTAATGCAGCATTTTTGTGTGCTTGGAGTACATTTTGCGTTTGGTTTTTCAACCTCAGTCTCTAAGCAACTAGAAGCACATCTACCACCAACACTAGCACAACTTTCTAATGTAGAGACTGTTTTGCTTGTTTGACCTGAGAAGATTGCTATTAGAACAAAGAGAACAACTAACCCTAATGCAGCGATAATTATTACATTTATAGACAGACTTTGTGATCTTTTGTTTTTTCTCATACATCCATTTCCCTAAAGAACCAGCTATTTAAATATTATTATTTTGGGAAGCAACAACAGACATCATTTTGGAGCATTCCTTCAAATCTTCCAGGTATTTGGGTGTCTATGCCGCAAGAAACTGGACGTGAAGCTCCTCCTGAATATCCAACTGACTTGCAGCCGGAATCGCAAGTAAGCGATGACTCTCTTACGCCTTCGCTAAAGAGCTTGAATCTGCCTGTGAAGACTATAAACAAGACAACAAGGACAGCAAGCGCTATCGCTGCTATTATGATTGTGTTGATAGAAATGCCTTGGGATTTCTTAAACATAATGAAACCATCAAATAATTAGTATTTAATATTTATGGTTTTGGTATGCAACAACATCCAAATTGGCCATCTTTGTAAGAGCCGGCTATATATTCTCCCTCAATACAAGATTTTACATCTGATGTTGGATTGCTTCCTGTGTTCATATTCAAGCTGGCACACTTCTGAGCGCAAGTATCTGTCTCCTGAACGCCTATAGAGAATTTGCCAAGCCTACCAGTAAATATTGCAAACAAAACAACTAAAACAGCCAGGCCAAGTGCTGCTATTATGATTGTGTTGATAGAAATGCCTTGGGATTTCCTATTCATTTAGTACACCTCTTTATGAGTAAATCATAAGATAAGTTATATTTAAATATTTGGATTTATATAGTTTTGCATAATTTCAAAGAAAAAATTGATATAATAAATCATTTAAAAATGATGTAATCCAATTATGATTGAATACCAAATAAACGCCAATAAAATAAAAATTAAAAAACTTGAACGACCTCGCACTGCAAAGCACAAAAGGTGACCCGTTTGTGCTTACTTTCTACAAAGTAAGAGTTATGAGGGGCACCCATTCTACTCAGGAGAGCGCATGGGTCTCAGATTTTTTAAAGTATTTTATTATTGAGCTTATATTTTTGAATTTAGTTCATTAATTAAAACTTTTTATTGACAAATGTCTAATCTGACAAACATTGAGCCTGTGGCAATTGGTATAGGGAATATCTTGGATTCCTGTCCTAAATTCTGCTCTTTGCATGATTTCCCTATTTTAATCAATAGCGAGTTTACATTTACATAAGCTAAAAATTGATAGTTTAGTTTCCATTTGTTCAACGTCTTGTCAAATATAGCGCTAGCTGTTGAATTGACAAATCTGCATGAGTCCTGCCCGTTATTGCATATTAACCCATTGCCTTGCGCGCAGTCCTGCAATAGCTCTGTCATTGTAAGCTGCGAGCACTCCTTCGCAGTTGTTTTAAGGAATGTGCTGATTGTGCTTGAGGCAATTTCAGAGCTGATAAAGTCTTTTCTATAGTCTGCAGGGTTCTTCAACACTACAAACCTAACCACAAATATTGCTGCCAAAAACAATATCACTACAACTATTGCCAATCCTAAAACTTCCATCTGGCCTTTTTTAATTTGAAATATCATGTTATTTTGTTTCGGTTTTTATAGTTATTATGCCAAAGCTGTTGCTTTTTGTCATTGGATCCGATAATAATACCGGAATGAACGTTGTAAAGCTGTTCTTGAAGTTTTGCGTGCTTCTTGAATATAGATTTTGGGCGGGCTGGCTGTTTGGGTAAATTTGCGTGGTGTTAACTATGCTGTATTCCAACAAATCATAATAATAAACCTCATTCTGCTTCATTACTTTTTGCGCAGCATCCAATTTTAGTATATCTACGCAATTGTCTTTTATTATATTGTCCTCGCTGCATTGCAGCTCTGGCAGAAACATTAATCTTTGAGCAACTGCAATTGATCTTTTTTGTGAAGATTCGTACGTTTCTATGTCTACATTGCTCTTGAATATTCTGGCATAAAATATAAAACCCATAGCTACCAATAAGAAAAAAATAAATATAACAGCTATTGTTTCGTAAATCTGTATTTGTGCCTTTTTCATTTTTAATAAATCAATGGGCATGAAAATTTCTGCGCCTCTTTGTTTTGTACAGACAGTAATTTCGCAGTTGAAACTAAATTGTTAATATTCTCTGGCTTGAAATTCAAAGATAAAGTCTTGATGTTGTTAATCTGATTCAACGCGTTGTTATAAATTTGCTTGCATTCCTGCCTTTGTATTGTGTCTCTCAGTTTTTTTGTTCTTTCATAATAAACATCGGTCACTAATTTTACTCTGCCAAAAGTATTTTGCATATTGCAATCATATACTTCTAAAGTATCAGTGTAAATTGCTCCAAACAGAGACGATTTTCCTATATAGGCTGATGTTCCTAAAGAAACCCAGCTGTTTCCCTTTTTCTGATAGAACTCCAATGCACCTTTTTCTGCATCACCTTCTATTTTTAAGGCAGTCACATCTTCATCTTTCATTTTTGAAATTGCTGGTGGAACGCTATTGCCTGCAAGTCCGATATTCCCAAAAACCAGAAATCTTATCTTGTAATTATTTGAGTTTTTAATCTGAAGTGCATCTTGGTATGAGGAGTAATTTTCCTTGTCTAAATATGATGGCAAGGATTTATTTATATCTTTAGCAAGGTCATTATTTCCAATAATAACGTACTTTAGCTGCGGGCTTGTGATGTAAAGAAGATTTGTTGACCTGTAAGGGACGCTAAAAGCTGCTGTTTGCCATATGAAGCCATTGCCTTTGACAAGCCTTGGCCCGAATAAAATCAAATTTTGATATTGCTTTGGCAAATTTCCTACTGAGATTTTATTACAGTCTATTTCTATATTAGGATTTGGCAAATTTTCCATTTTTGTAGTGTCTATTGTTACACTTGCTCCTGATATTATGGATTCTATACTTTTCAGGACTACTGCTTTTGTTGATGACTCTGACAGGCTTTTTTGCTTTACAACTAGAACTGTAAAAAATATCAGTATGGCTGTGCCTGCTATCAAGACAAAAATCCAGTTGAATTGTATTTCAATAGCCTTTTTGCTCATAAGAACAGGTTCATCTCCATTTGTCTATTGATATATGGTCGCCTAAACTTTCCATTCTCAAAACTATCTTATTGTTAAGAGGAGTTACGCACATAACATCTGCATCAACCGATATCTTGCCGATGTAGAATGACTTCTTGACGGTTTTCCCAACTAAAAATACATTCTTGTCGGCATTTGATGAGATGCTATCCTTGATTATTGGATCCAAGGTTATTAAAAACCCTTCAGAATTAATTGCTTGTGGATTTTGCTTGTCAAAATTTTCAACTGTTTCAACAAAACACACCTGTTTTATATCATCCCCAACTTCAATTTCCTTTTTTATTACGCTTCCATAATCGCCGATCAAACCTTTTACAGCATTATTCATATCATTGTTAAACTTTATATTAACAATTTGCTCTGTGCGATCTCTGAAATTTTGTATAGCGGTGTAGCCGTATATTAATATAAATGCAACAATTATTATAGTCAGAATGTAGATAAATATGTGACCATAAATTTGGGATTTTTTGTTAAATTCATTTTGCATTTTATTTTTTCTTTTTTGCTTCCTTTGCCATCTCTTTTAATTTGATAAATACGTCTTCTTTTGTCTTTGACTGCCTTGGTTTTTTAGTTGTTGTTTTTCTTATTACTCTTTTCTTTCTTGGTTTCTCTTCCTTTTTTTCCTTTATTTCTTGCTTTGGTTGTTCTTTTGTCTCCTTGCCAAAAGGCTCAAATAACCTTTTCCTCTCCATATCTTTTAGTGCTTCTTTCTCTTTGGCTAATGGCCTAGGCTGGAACATAGGAGGTGTTTGCCTAACCTCTCTTGGCGGAATAAATTGTGCTGGCTGCTGTTGAACTTGCCTTTGAATTGATTTTGGAGTTTCTCTTTGCTTTGGCATTTCAAACTCTGCTTCTCTTCTTTTTTGAATTGCTACATAGCCGAGATAACCAAATCCTGATATCAACACTAACATTCCTACCATAAACAAGATTATTTTTGTCTTGCTTGATTTGGGAAAATCTTCTGCATCTACAGGATTTGTGCCTTTGTCAAGCTCGACTTTGTCTGAAAATCCGTCATTATCTGTGTCTATATTATTAGGATCCGAGCTTCTGCTGTACGTTCTCTGCACATTATATTCCTCGTAATTTGTCAATCCATCATTGTCGAAATCCGCGCTTGCGTCATTTGGATCATTTGGGTTTAATCCATTCTGGATTTCCCAGTCATCTGGCATGCCATCTCCATCAGAATCTTTTTCTCCTGGGGGTTGTTCTGGACTCTTGCATTGCGCAGAAATGCATTGTAGGCCAGCTTCACAATCATCATTGATATTACAGCTCTGCCCGTTTCCGCATTTCTCTTGGCATGGTCCTCCGCAATCCACATCAGCTTCGTTTCCGCTAAATATGCCATCAGAGCATGTATCTTGGGTTTTGCATATGCCATAATTGCAGTTTCCGCTCAAGCAGTCATTGTTATTGTTGCAGAATTTCTCATTCTGGCACTTATTGCAGCTTCCACCGCAATCTACATCAGATTCTTCTTGATTCTTAAAGCTGTCTGTGCAAGTTGCTTGCGTGCATAACCCATTGTTGCAGAATCTGGTCTTGCATTCGTAATTATTTGAACATCCAGCGCCAATCTCACAATCACCCCTATCTTTGCAGGTAAGATTTAAGCTATCACAGGTAGATGTATCTACCGTTACGCCATCACTGGCTCTTATTTCGCTGTCAAATCCTGCATAGTTTTTCGCGTTGACTGCAAAGAAATATTCTGTATTGTTCTCCAAGTCCAAATTATTAACCCATATCCATTGGTTTCCACTAGTTGATTTTGTGACATTAACTATCATCTGATTATTTTGTTTTTCGACAATAGTATAGTAATATTCCTTTATCATAGATTCTGGGTCTTCTCCTAAGAATTTTACTCTCAGCTTGTCTGTGAAGCAACTCTTTTCAGGGAATGAATCGAGTGTGCTTGTATCATCTACAGATAGCATTTCAGGAGGTGTCAAATCAACTGTGAATATTATTCTTAAAACATCCGAGAATTTCTGCTGATATTGATCTTTGCATATCACATAAAATGTATGCCTTCCATTAGAAGAGATTATATCAGCTTTATGGAAGTATCCTGGTGGACCAAATACCTCACCAGTCTGAACTTCTGGATCTGTTTCTGAGTACTTGCATTGGGATTTTTTATTAGTTTCTACAGATAAGAAAATATTTGTTGAATTGAAGAATTCCTGCGTGCGGGAAATTATTTGTAATGAAGCGTTAAGTTTAACACTCAATGATATTTGCTTGCTGCTTGATGTTGCTCCAGCCTTATTTTCACATACAACATAATAGGTAAAATCTCCTTCTCTATTTAGAGTTATATTCTGTTTGTTTATAATCTTGTATTCTTCTTCATCAAATCCAATAAATTTGCCCTCCATATTGCTGTATGAGCTGCTTATATTGCTGTATTTGCATATTGCCAGTTCATCTGTCTCAACAGATAGCATAGTTATTTTAGGCTCTTCGACAACAGGATTTGGCAGGGCTGATATCTGTTTTATTTCAGGAGGAGTATTATCGACGCTTAAGTCAAATACATTTGAAGTTTCACCATATTTTGGATCCTTGCACTTTACATACAGCTTATAAGTACCTTTGTCGCCATTTGCTATTTTATTGAAACTAGTAACTTTATGCGAAGTAGAGCCAGTTGAGTCAAAGCTGTCCATAAAGTCATATTCAAAGTTGTTTTTAAAGCTGTACTTGCAATTAGCATTATTGTCAGTCCCAACTATCAAGTCGAAAGTATAGGTTGGGGCTATTCCAAATTTAGGCTTTATCAGGAATATTTTAGTTGCCTCTGAATCCACTATGAATGATGCGGACTTGCTGACTTTATTTCCAGTGAAATCGCTTGCAGCTACTTCAATAACCTTGTTGCCATCAGTTAAATTAAGGGTTGCTATGAAAATTTTATTGTTGATTGTTGAAAATAAATCCTTGATGTCTTTCGAGTCCAACATTACTTTTTCTAATCTCACTTCCTTATTGAAGGTGAGTTTTATTGTTACTAATGGATTTTCAATTACTTCATTATTTGAGGGGCTTATATTCAATATTGGGGTAGAGTTGTCAAGAACTATCACAGCTGAGAATATTGGGTCCATAAATACATTGTTGCTGCTCTTAGCATTAAGTTCAAATGTATATTCGCCTATCGGCAGGGGATTTGATAAAATAAAGCTTGCTGTGGTACCTAATCCTGATGATGTGGTGAGGGGCACTTCAAAGCCTGTTTTCTTGTTTATTAATCTTGAGAATGTTACAACAGCAGGCTCGTAGAATCTTATGGAGATATTTGGCTTTAGATTATTGGAGTAAATCTTGTCATAGAAGACATTTCCATCTGTAACATTAATTGAAAAAACCTTTGGTCCAGTTGTATTGAAATGCGCTTCAAATGAAAACTGTTTTACCTTTCCTAAATTTTTTGAGGGATCTTGGGAATAATATCTAATGGTATTGCTGCCTTCATTTAGGTTAAACAATTTATTGCCATTTCTGCTGTCGAATACGTTGAGATTGCTTACTATAAGTCTTGTGGCATTTGTTGATAAATTATAAGGATGTCCATTTTGGCCGCAAGGCTCCAAACATAGATAGGTTGCATAACCGTCTGATCTTAGAACTTGGGAGCCATTAAATCCTGTTTTATCATATACCTGCACTAAAATATCATCTACTGCATTTTTCCTTGTGGTTGATAATAGTAAAGTGTTAGGCGCAAAATAATCCTTTTCGCAATTTATGCTATTGCAATCTGCTTTTCCATCTCCATCAGCATTCTTGACGCATACATTGCTAATTTTCTGGCATACCTGTATTCCACACTCGTCATTTGAGGGATTTTGAATGTTGTTATATTGGTCAAGAGTGATTTGGGCAGAGTTGCATTGCTCAGGACTGTAATCAGTACAAGCCATATTACTGCAGCTTGTAGACTTTCCATTCCTGAAATAGCATTTAAAGCTGCCAGTTGATAATGCCATTGATTTGTCTTTTGTGCATGCATCAAAAATTGTGTTATATGAATTTATATTTTCCAAAGTTGCTGTGCCTTTTTTATCACACCACTGGCAGTTGTAAGTGTTTTTATTGACACAAACCCCTAGCTCAAGCTGGGACGATAATGGCTTCCATTCGCAACTTCCTATTTGGCAGTTATTGCTCTTGCAGGATTGTTCTGTCTTATAATCATAGCAATCCATTGAAGGATCACAAGTGAAACAATTATTGACAGTTGAGTGTGACCTGTCATAAAAGCAATATCCTCTTGTTTCGCAGTTTTGCTGTGTTGAGTACAATCCAAAAGGATTGGATTCTTTGAAATTGCATTTGGATTTTGGAAAGCAGCTGGGCTTGTTGCTGCTTATAACACACACCTGCGTGCTTGAGCATTTTGTGCCTTCTGGGATAAGTTTGTTTGCTGAGTTGCAATAAAATCCCGAGTTATTAAAGCAGAACATGCTTGCATCTGTTCTTCCTAAACATTGCAAATCACCTAAAGTAGCCGCCTTGAATGCCAAGGGTGTTGAAGGGGTTGTAGAATAAAATGCCTTCAATTTATAAGTATAGGTTATGCCATACCCAAGCTCTTCCGCTGCATCTTCAAAAGAATTTGCCTTGACAACAGCTATCTGCTCGTAATTTGTGCAGCCTAGGCCTTCGCATCTTGAAATTTCATAGAATAAAGAGCTGCTTTTGCACTCATCCAGCCATGTAAGCAAAAATTTTTTCTGACCCTTTACTGGCGCAATTTCAAGGGTTAAGTTTGGCAAATAAGTGGGATCATTGCAATTATTTCCTGGCTTGATGCAATAACCATTAGATTCATCATTATCTGATGCGCTGTCGCATCCTGTATCTTTGCCAAAGTCTAAGCAGCCATTGTTGTCATTATCTATGCCATCAGAGCATTGAGGAATTTTGCAGACATCCTGGCAATTTATTTGACCTTTGAAAAATTTCAAGCCAGTTGCCTTGCATTGGGCTTCAGGCTTTATTGTATAGCCTGTGTCTGAGCAGCAGCATCCTAAGGCGCATTCGTTTACTCCAGCACATGCCTGATTTTGAAAAAAGAAATTTTGAGTGCAGTCTATAGAGTTGTTTGGATTATTTGGGGCATCTGGAGATTTATAGTAGCTTGTGAAATTTGCTTCTGGCTTTGGGCAGCACTCTGTATTTAGGACTAATCTGTCGGATGAGCATGTTAATGTTCCTGCACCTGGATTTGTGCAGCATCCAAGCGGATCTGATTGCGCATTAATGTATGTAAAGCTAAATAAAAATATAGACAAATAAATTATCAATATTTTTTTACGCATTTTCTCTGGCTACAGTAATTGTTTGATAATCTGAATATTTACCGTCGCTTGCTTCAACCTTGAATTGTATATAGGGCCTGTCAAGTCTTGTGGGCAAGTTAGGGTTGGGGAGCAATGCCTTTATTGTAATAGTTGTTTTGTCCTCATCCGGATCTTCCGCATTCAATTCTGAATCCTGGATTAAATCCTCTTTTTTTATCAAGTAATCTTCTGGGAACTCTAAATACGATTTCTTTATAAAGTAAAGAGCTGGAATTCTGTTCTGTCTGGCAAAAACATATTCGAAGGACTGGCTATTAATCAAAAAGCTGTTGTCTTTAACAGAAATTAGGTCATCAGTTGCATAAATATTCTCAATAACTTTTACACTATAAGCTTCCTTGTTGTTTTTAGCATCTCTTATGCTAAACTTTATGTCTCCAATATCATTTTCTATCAGTTCTCTAGCATAATAATAAAAATCCTTGAGCCTAAAGTTTAGGTTTGTTGAAAAATCCTTTAGCTGTGAAGATTCTTTTGTTAAAGTATTTGTAATTCTTATAGGAATTTCAGATTTCACGCTTAAATCCCTGCTTCCTATTATGATTTTAGTTTTGCTTTTTTCCATAACAACATCATAATCTTTGAATGGGGTAAAATCAAGGCATTTCGGCAAGTTGCTGTCGATATAAGTTTCCATCTGTGTTTGTATAGAGTGTGAGCCTCCAGAAGCGTTAAGCGGAGGCAAATTGCTTATGCCAAATATTCCTTCAAATGTTTTTGAGTTGGAATTTGCAGATCTGTATGGAAATGTTGGCCATGGATATGAAGGCACAAAGGTTGAATATGGCTGGGGCGCATACAATCCTGTTTTTTTAATATTATAAGCAACATCAAATTTGTTATGCTTCACAAAAAATACCCCTTCATCGACATTGTTAAATCTTCTTAGTGTTCCTCCCTGGTCAGTGTATATATAGCCTCCTTGCTTTCCTAACAGATAAAGTGAGTCCTTTGCTGTTTTATCCAGGCATTGTGTTATAAATTCTTTTATTGGCTGTATTTCTATGGCAGTTTCCTGTGTTTCTTTTACATTTTGCTGAGAAGGTTTTTTAATAGTTAATTTTGACAAATAAAAAAGCAATCCAACTACAATAAAAAGCACTAAGCCCACTATCATAAGTAATGTTATCTGCGATTTGGTCTTTATTTTCATTTTAATCTTAGCTTTGAAGTTAGGTCTGTCCATATTGTGTCTGGATCGAGATTTGTAAATTGGCTTCCTTGGGCTAAAACATAATAGTTATTATTTTCTTTTTTGCACGATATTCCAGACAAAGTAAAGTTTTTAGAAGCACTGTAAGAGTCTATATAGCTGCACATATTTGTATCAAAATTGTTGTACTCTAGAACAGCATTCTTAAGATTTTTTCCTTCTAATGCAGCTGAAATAGATTTGCTGCCTTGCTGTGCGAGATATAATTTTCTGAATTTTTTGATTCCGGTAACATATGACTGGTCAAATGGCGGCTTTGTTACCAATCTTTTTATTGAGTCTATAACTTTTTTGACGATGTCCACTAATGTAGATGACGGCTCTGCAGTAGATGGAACTGAAAATGAATTTTGGCTGTAAATAAAGCTCTTTAATTTTTTGTTATACCATACTATATTGGAAGAATCACAAGAATAGTAATTTCCGTCATTTTTCGCATTGCTGCAGCTTGTAACTCCAAAAATATTCAGGCTGTTTGGCACCTCTTCATAACCCTTATTTGCTGATGTAGCTACAATTACTTTATTATTCGCTTTTAAAACACAAAAATTATTTGTGTCTAAGCTGGATAGCACATTTGAGACTAATTGCCCAGAATCTGTGCTGTATTGAATATAATTCAATGCATTGTCTCTATTGTCACAAAATAAACTATAATCACCGCTTTTGAGTTTTAATAATTTTAATGTCAATAATTTCGTTCTTGTTGACCATTCACCATTTTCACAGTAGTTGTCTGCAGAGTATTCTCCTGAATTTATACAAGGCTTTTCTGTATTTGGGTTAAGAAGGCATTCAGAATCTGATGAGCAATATCCAGAAGCATCTCCATCTGGTGTGTATTTAAGCTTGCATCCAATAATCTCTATAGGCTTCCCATTTGAGATTTTATCCCTTGCTTTATAGATTTTAAATGTATAAGAGCCGCATGGCAAATCATGAGGAACTGGAGCTGTTGTCTCGGTGCAGTCCTTGTTTACTTCATTTCCAGCCTTGTAGCTGTACCTGTTTCCATTATCGGCATAGAATTGGATTGTACTTGTTAAATCTGTTCCAGTAACAATTATTTTATCTCCACTGCTAACCTTTGCCGGCTTCAAAGAGGAGATTGACGGCAAAGTTCCAGTCGGATCATCACAGTCTTTTTTATTTTTGTCACCTCCATTACCATCCCCACATTTGTTTGATGTACATGAAGTGCTGCATTTAGCTGGGCATGCTCCATTTGCTGTTCCGTCATCACATTCTTCAGTTCCTTCCTCATCTCCATTTCCGCACACTTGGTTTGTTCCTGATGGAACCAAATATTGCCATTTAGGGTTAGAACCACTTGCCCCTTCAATTAAATCAATTATACCATCTTGTGGAAAAAGAACAGCGTCTGTTGTTGCACTTCCTCCTGGCTTTCTCTGAACATCTGGATCAAATGCTGTATTGTAAGCTGCGACCCATTGGTCCATCTTGCTTGGAAAAGCTGAATCAGTTTTTATTGGTGGTTGAAAGCATGTTGAGATTCTCCATGCTCTTTGTTTTTCTGTACTAAATGGTTCTG
>CAYOWR010000005.1:0-13078 GCA_964407725.1 uncultured Methanosarcinales archaeon | reverse complement strand
AATCTAATGCAATGCTCGACAGTTACAAAGCTGTCTTTTTTGGTAATTGAATAATAATGTGATATTTTGTCACCCATAAGAGATTCAGAGTATTCTCTCCTAAAGCTTTTTTCTCCCTCAATAGACAGCAATGCAGTTTCCTTGCTTCTTGGATAATGATAGCCCCTATGGATCCTGTACTGATTTATGCAAGAGGCTGCCATAAGTATATCATTTTCTCTTTCATACAAGTCAACAGAATACTTATTCTTTGCCAGAAGCCATGCTACTGTAACGCCAAAAATGCCGCCGCCAACCACAGCTATTTTCATGGATTCATGTATCTTTAGTCATTTAATAAATCTTTCCCTGGAAGAACTAATAATTATATTATCTCAGCAACTGCCTTGAGATTTCTTGTTATGTCGCTAAAATTCCTGATTTTGCTGACTTTTCTAATTATGTATGATGGCCTGAAATAGAATTCTTTATTAGCCTTTTTGACTAGTTCCAGCTGTTTTTCTAATGTAAAATCAGGCCTGTCAAGCGCCCCGCCATTTATTTCTCTTGTCCCCACTATATCTGTATCACTTTCTTTCATATACCACTGCTTATCAGACAAGCAATTATTCTGAAGCGCCCAGAAATAAATTTCAGTATTTGGATAAGCTATTGTGACACCAAAAGTTGCATAGTCTAAATCTATCTCTTTTGCCATTTGTATTGTTTTCAAAGCATCCTCTTCTGACTCACCTGGGTTGCCAATCATAAAATATCCAGTTGTTTCAATCCCAGCTTCCTTGCATAATCTTGTAGCTTCATAAGCCTGCTCCACTCTTGTTCCCTTTTTCATCAAATTCAGCACATGCTGTGTACCAGCTTCTATGCCAAATGCTATCATATAGCAGCCTGATTCTTTCATTCCTTTCAGCAAAGGCTCATCAATCATGCTGACTCTTGTATTGCATGTCCAGTTGATCTTCAAGCCCCTGTCCACTATTTCTTTGCAGATTGCAAGCACCCAGTCTTTTTTGCAGGTAAAAGTGCTGTCCTTGAATACAAAATCTCTGACCCCAAAGGTCTTGTTATTATATTCTATTTCGTCAACAATATTTTTAGGGCTTCTATGCCTGAATTCCCTTCCCATAGATGCGAATTGGTCGCAGAAAGTGCATCTAAAAGGACACCCCCTTGTTCCCATAATAGTAGCTACGGGCAGGCTTTTGACGTAATAACCATTGTAGCTATGAAGCTTTGTCAGGCTTAAATCTGGAAAAGGCAATTCATCCAAATTTTGAATTGGTATATTTGGATTAATTTTTATTGCATCGCCAACTTTGTAGATTAATCCGCTTATCTTTGCCAGATCTTCTTCATTTTTTGCATTATAAAGCTCGTAAAATGATTTCTCAGCTTCGCCATACATTAAATAATCGACATCATTTGTGAACTGGAAAATTTCATCTTTTGTAGATGCTATGTGGGAGCCGCCAAAAACTATCTTTATGCCTTTATTCATTTCCTTTATTCTCTTAGCTAGCTTCATCGCACAATGAATCTGGCAGGTCATAATGCTGAAACAGACAAATTTTGGATTGTCATTTACTATGCTTGTAGCTATCTGCTCCATCGTGCCGCCTTCAATCAAAGAATCTATAAACCTTACATCAAGCCCCATCTTTTTGGCATAAGTTGCTATGTATAAAACTCCCATAGGAGGGTAGGTGAAATTCTCTACAGTGCCGAATCTTATAGGTGGGTATATAAAAACTGCATCTTTAGACATTTTAAATCTATATTTACTATCAATTCCACCTTTATAAAGTTTTCGGAAAATACGAGTATTTCCTCCATAAAGTCCAGTCAAAAATTCTTTGTTGTTTGGTATTATAGCAAAGAAGCAAATTTACAAAGTTAGATGGAAAAGTTTATAATTAGTTTAGATAATCAAACTGTGAAAAATGATTAGAAGAGTATCTGTTGTAGCGCCAGCATATAATGAAGAAGAATGTATAAAGATGTTTCTTGATAAAACAGTCAAAGCATTCAAAGACAACAAACTCCAAGGCGAGATATTAATTGTCAATGATGGCAGCACAGACAAAACAGCGGAAATTCTTCAGGATTATGCAAAAAAACATGCTATTTTGCGGGTCATAACAAACAGGAAAAATGATGGCCTTACAACTGCAGCTTGGAAAGGCTTCAAGCAGTCCAAAGAAGATGTAATCATTTTTCTTCCTTCAGACCTTGAATCTAATCCTGAAGAAGATATACCATTGCTCTTAAAGCCGCTGGAAGAAGGATATGATGTCTCAGTCGGAAGGCGCTATGGCGGAAAAGTTGGAATAATCAAAAAAATAACATCTTTTATATTCAATTCATTGGCCAGAATTGTCTTTAATATCCCATTGCACGATCTAACATGGGTCAAGGCATTCAAAAAGGAGGCTATAAACGATATAGAGCTAAGATCTGACTGGCATCGCTATCTGGTGGTTTTTATGGCAGATAAAGGCTACAAAATCAAGGAAGTAAAAACAAGATTTTACCCAAGAAAGCTAGGCAAATCAAAATTCGGAAGATTTGGGCTGATGAGGCTTCCAAGCGGATTTTTTGACATGATTTCAATCAAATTTCTTCAGTCATTTCCAAAAAGGCCAATGTTTGTGTTTGGCTCAGTAGGAGCTTTATTGCTCATGCTTGGATTTATTGGCGGGTTATATTTGGCCTACATCAAGATAACCACTGGCGCAATATCAGAAAGGATGCCTTTAATTTTCCTTGTTGTGCTTCTTATACTATCCGGCATTCAGTTATTCGCGCTTGGATTTTTGGCTGAGTTCTTGGTCACTATAAATGACAGCATCAACAAACGAAAATGATTTTAATAATTAATCATAGGCCTAACTAACATTCTGCTAGAATGATATCAAATCACTGGAATATCGAAAAAGGATTAGAAAAAAAAGCCAGAATTAAAAATGCGAAAGGGTTTGTGACTTATAATGGTTTGGCTAATATAAAAACTAATAATAAATATTTGCTTCCTAAGTGGTGTGAATCGGAAATTCAGATTATGGCGAATGGATTTTCAAAGCAGCATAACAATCCAGATTGTATATTAGAAACTAAAGACGGTGTTTACAGCTTCTTGAGCATTCACAAAGATTCCATAGTTATTAATAATTTTGACAAGATAGTTGATTTTCTCATATATGAGCATTATTACAAGCAAAAGCAGCCTTTGCATTCCAAGCTGCCATTTGATTATACAAAGATGCCGGTAAAAATTAGAAACTTGTTGTTTCATGCATTGACAAGCATTCAAAAAGATCCTGGCTGGCCCAGCTGGCCTATTGAAAAAAGCGTTGAGTTAATTAGATATCTTTACATAAAGTCAATCGCATTGAAACTAAAAAAGAATATACCTTATGTTTCATTCTGGCCTCACAATAAAAAATTTGCCATAAGCATCACTCATGACTGCGATACAGCATCTTCTTTCAAGAACATAGAAAAAATAAGAGATATCGAGCGAAAATATGAAATAAAATCCAGTTGGAATATCCTCAGCAACAAATATGCTATTGATAAAAAGCTTTTGAAAAAGCTTATGAAAGAAGGCTGCGAGATTGGATTGCATGGCTATAACCATGACAACAAGACACCATTCCTAAAAAGAAAGTTCATGGTTAAGAGATTTTCCAGCGCATCAGAGATAATTAAAGAATTTCAAATTAAAGGATTTAGGTCTGAATCTCTTTTAAGAAACCATAAATTTTTGAATTTCCTGACGAATTACTTTGAATATGATTCCAGCACCTGCGATACTGACATAATGTCACCAGTCGCAAAAAGAAATGGAACTTGCACTATATTCCCTTTTTTTATCAGAAACATGGTTGAAATCCCAATAACGCTTCCCCAGGATTACAGGCTGATGAGGCTTAAAAAAACCAGGCAGCAGATGCTTGAGATATGGAAAAATAAAATAGATTTCATAAGGCATGCTAACGGCGCAGCAATATTATTAACGCATCCGGACAGCCATATATTTGGAGATGACAGATACTTAGATATTTATGAGAATGTAATCAAGCATCTCGCTAGCTTTGAGGATGGATGGACTGCAACTGCAAATGAGCTCTCAGTTTGGTGGAAAGAAAGATCTAAAACTATAATCAAGAACGGCAAAATTCTGAACTCTAAAAGAGCTGCAATTTCGTACGTGAATTAAATTTTAATTAATGACATGATGATGCACAGCATTAAAAAGTCTATCAAAAGGAATTTTGAAAGACACTATTTAAATTTCCGCAAATATGCTTTTATAGGAGTTATTTTCTCGCTGCTTGAAATTTTTTTCTTGTGGATTTTTATTGACATGATGAAAAGCCCAATTCTTATAACTACAGTAATAGTAATAGGCTTGTCTACATTATTCAAATTTTATTCCTATGTTCTTTCTGGCATGATGAAACACATGATAATAAGGTATGTTTTTGTGCTAGCTATTTTTTACATACTAAATGTATCTGTGGTTTGGACATTAATAAATATTGGATTTAGTGCAGCAATCAGCTCTGCCTTGGCAGCTATAGCCCTTTTTCTGCTCAGGTTCTTAATCTACGATAAATTCCAGATGCTTAAGAACAAGTCTAGCTGACTTTGTATATGTATTCCTCGTCGCTGCTGGCAGCATCTTCTTGACTGTAAAATTGCGAATAATCTTCATGTATTGTAGCGACTAGCTTAAATTTCTCAGGATGACTTTTTATATAATTCACAGAATCCACGCTATAACGATATCTCTCAAATGTGTAATATCTTCCGAATATAATGTAACTTATATTGAACCTTTGAACATATGGCATAACATCTGCTGCAATTTGAGGAAGACTTACAATTCTATTATCGGTCAGGTAAAGCAGCTTATATGTGTACCCTGGCTGCGACATGATTGCATCATTTTTATTAATATTCTGGTTTATGAACCCTGCTGCATTTTGCGCTCCTACTGATTTGATCATAGAAAAGGAAAAATAAGGATTTAAATAAAAATATATTAAAAACATAAATAACATAGCAACTATCGCAAATTTTATCAATGACTCTTTGTACATCATTAAAAATTTTGAATTCTTAATAAGCTTTAATAGCCCATATGCAATTATCGCATACATAAAGAGGTATGCTGTATGGATATACCTTGGAGAAACAACTTTTTGAGTTAATGGAAACAAGAATAACAAGAACATAATAAGAAAATATAATTCTACATTGTTATGCAATTTTCTTTTATGTGCAAAAGATTTGGCTATTAAGTAAAATCCATAAATAGCGATTAAGGCAATCGGAAGGTAAATTAGAAGCATGTAAATAATATGATAAGGAGCTAAAAGAAACTTTACCGTTGTTAAATTCAAGCCTCTTGGAATAGAAAATGGCTGCATGTTAATCATATAGCCGAGATTATAAGCATATTTTTTTAGAATTGATAAAAAGCTTGTAGTTTTAACTCCGACACTTGCTTCAAAAGTGTCAAAATAGGTAGGATTGATTAATTCAATAAATCCAAAATTAGCGGTTTTAAGCGGAGTTCCTTCAAGCCCTAGAGGGTAATACTCATTTGTGGAATACTCATAGTATCTTATGCCTAGCCAAGAGCCATAGGATATTAATGTTATAATTACAGGAATTATGGCATATTTCAGATTTGGAAACCGAAATTTTTTAATGTTTATTTTCCTGCCGTTCAGGAATAGATAAGACAATCCAAAGGCAGGGAAAAGAAATACAACATGGTCTGTAGCCAAGCCTAATACCGCTCCAAGAATAGATGCTGCAAATATCGACATTTTTTCATTGAGCTTAATGCCCCTTACATAAAGATAAATTGAAGTAATCAACAGCATTACAATAAAAGACTCTCGCAAGACAATTTGTGCATTATTTATAAATTCCCCTGAAAATGTGAATAAAACTAGTACAAGATATGTTCTGAAAAAATTATTAGTAAGAAGCATTAGAAATTTGTATAATACAAAAAATGTAATAATCGCTGATATAAGATTTATCGAGATTGCCGCTAGATAGTCTTTTCCAATAATTAGCTCAAAGAAATGGATAAAATAAGGATATAACGGAGGATGAAGGAGGTAAAGCTGGTCATTGCTTAATTTATGGTATGGAAACTGTTTAACCAGCTCTAGAAACTTGGAGCTGTCTCCTGCAATTTTTAGATAAGGGCTTGAGACGAATAATCTTAAGAGTACAAAAATGATGAATAAGATAACTAGCAAGATTTTTTTATTTGTTAACTTCATCTTTATTAGTTTAAAATTCTTGGCTTAGGCAATGGGACAATAAATTTTCCTTTGAATCCTTTTGTCCTTAGCTTTGGCGCAAGTTCATCTGCAATATGCCATGAGAAAAGCAAAGCATATTCCGGCTGGTCTTCAAAAAGCTTTGACTCTTCAATTATAGGTATAAGTGTGCCTGGAACATATTTGTCTATTTTATGTGAGCCTTTAACTTCAAGCACACAATCAACAATGCCATCATCTATTCCAGCATAATTAATCAATGTGCTTGCTCTTGAAGGAGCTCCAATGCCATAAATTTTCTGGTTTTTTTTCTTAATGTTCAATAATAATGAGTGTAACTCCAGTTTTGATAGAACTACTTTTTTCCTAAATTCTAAAAGGTTTTTTTTGTCCAAGACAACTGGCTTTTCGTCTTTAAGCAGAGTTTCAACTGTATCTTTTACTTTATATTTTCCTTTTCTTGCAGCATAAACTCTTATAGAGCCGCCATGCGTAGGTATTTTCTTTGCATGAACAACTTCCAGGCCATGCATTTCGAGCAAATATTTCAAGCTGTGCAATGAATAATACCTTAAATGCTCATGGTAGATTGTATCGTATTGGAGCGTTTGTATGAGTGATAATAAATAATGGGATTCTGATATAAAAACTCCATCATCAGCTAGCAAATCAAGAATTAATACAACTATCTCATTTATATTCTCTATATGAGCAAAAACATTTGTTGCAGTTATTATCTTTGCTTTTCCATACTCTTTTTTTATCTTTTCAACAACTTCTTTCCTGAAATAGTCAATTATTGTTGGGATCCCTCTCTCAATAGCTGTTTTTCCGATTTCTTCCGGAGTTACGCCAAGAACCTTATGGCTCTTAAAATTGCCCAGCAAATTCCCATCATTAGAGCCAATATCAACAATCAAATCATTTTCGCTTAAATCAATTATTGTTCTGCATTCCTGATAAAGTTCTGCAAAATTATCCCTTAATATTTTTGTCGTGCTGCTTGTATAAGGATATTCTGCTGGAAACAGTATTTTAGGATCTACAATAAGGCCAAGCTGTACCAAATGGCATTTTGTGCAATACAGCAATTGCGCAGGATAGCCTTGCTGTTCTTTGGGATTTTCTCCTATTTTGTTTAGCTTGTTTACAGGAGGCAAATAACCCAAAAACAGGATTGGCTCTAGTTTTTCATAATTGCAGATCTGGCACTGCTTGACAACAATACTTGATCCAGTTCCAAATGCAAGTTTTTATTTATCCATTTTGCAGCTTAGACTTTCTTTCAGGATTCTTTGCATACCATTCTGCAGTTTTTCTTATTCCTTCTCTTAAAGAAATTCTTGGCTTAAAACCCAGTTTTTTAAGTTTTGTTATGTCAGGGCATCTCCTCAATACACTTCCCTTGGTCAGCGGCCCTGGAATTATCTGTAATTCTTTTCCAAAGCACTTCCCTATTTCAAATGCTAAATCCTTTATTTTTGTTTCTTCCATAGTTCCAATATGGTATATATCTAAATGCCCACCTTTCTTGAGCACAAGCATTAATCCATAGATAAAATCATCGATATAGATAAATGCCCTTTTTTCAGATCCTGTACCATGTATTGGAAATTTGATTAGCTTATTTTTGTTATTCTTGCATATTTCTTTCATTCTTATAATGAGCTGGGGTATTACATGCTCATATCCCATATCTGGGCCATAAACATTATGCGGCCTGAAAATAACAACTCTGTCAAAAAACTTTCTGCCATAATTTATTGCCATGAGCTCTGATATTATTTTGCCTCCGCCATAAGAGTAGCGGGGATTTAGAGGATCTGGAATAGATAATGGTGTTGTTTCATCTGTTGGTATCTTTGGAGGAGTTTGATAAACTTCAGAGCTAGAAGCTAATATTAATTCTCCCACATTCTCTTTTATGCAGCCATCAATCACATTCATCATTCCCTTAATCCCTACGTCAAGAACAAGCTCTGGCATCTTGTAAAAGAATTCTGTTCCATTTATATAAGCAAGATGTACTACACTATCAACGCCTTTGCATGCTTTACGTACAGCATTTGCGTCTCTTACATCAGCTTTTATCAGCTCTATTCTGCCCAAAACATCTTTGAGCCTTTGTTTTGAGCCTCTAATATCATTATCAAGAATCCTGACTTTGTTCCCCTCCTTAACCAATCTTCTAACTAAAGCGCTCCCAATAAATCCTGTTCCGCCTGTTACCAGATATTTTTTTTGAGTCATTTAATGTTTAAATCACAATCAAAGTTGTTCACCTCCATATTTAAATATTACCCTTTCTTCTCAAATTCAATGCAGGACAAAAAACTGGAAAAAACCCGCTTTGACGAGTTTACAGCAGAGAAACCATGGCACACATTTACAGATTATACCTACAATAAAATAATCATGTTATTCTTAAAACTGAATCCAAAAAAAACTGATAGGATTATTGATATGGGCTGCGGCACAGGCGAACTTACAGAAAAAATCTATGGCTTATCATTCAAGAATATTTCTGGTTATGACATTTCAAAAAACTGCATTTTAATGGCGTCAAAAAATTTTCCTGGTATAAACTTTGAAGTAAAGGATATTGAAAAAACAAGACTCAAGGCAAATTCAGTTGATTTCTTGTTCTACTGCGGTATTTTGCACCATTTTACTGACACTAAAAAGGTTGTCAAGGAGGCTAAAAGAATATTGAAAAAAAAAGGCAAAGTATTTGTCTTTGAGCCAAATGCGATAAATCCGGTTTTATGGCTTTTTAGAGATGAAAGATCACCTTTTAAATCAAACAAAATGAAAACACCAAATGAAAGATTCATGACAAAAGAACAAATTAAAAACGTGTTTGATAAAGAAGGTTTCAAATGCATAAAAATAGATTGTATCTCTGGAATTAGCTATACAAAAGGCTATTTTAAAAGGCTTTTTCCATTTCCATTATTTTACATTGTTTATTTTTATAATTTATTTGATTTTTTACTGAATATTACGCCATTTAGAAGAAAATTCGGATCATTTATTTACGGATATTTTGGCAAGTAAGTGTTATTTCTTCCTTATTCTGCTGAATTCTGAAGGTATTTTAAGTGCAACCGCATTCCTATTGCCAGAAACAGCGAGCTCTTTTAAGCCCCATAAAAACCATTTTGAATATTCTATAACCCATGAGCCAAGCCTGAAGCTTGATTTCCCTCCATAAAATCTGTTTATAGAAATTATTGGGACTTCTCCAAGCTTAAGGCCCAAAAGCTGCGCTTTTATAGCCATCTCAAAGGCAACAGCCCAGCCAACAGGTTTTGCCTGCAGATTTAATTTATTAAATATCGAGCGTCTAAACATCTTGACGCCCAATGTCAGGTCTGTAAATGCTGATCCAGATATCAAATGAAAAAGTCTGTTCGCTATTTTTGATAAAAGCCTGCTTGTGAATGCCCCTCCAAGAACTCTGCCATTATAGGCGTATCTCGTAGCGCTGACAAAATCGCAGCCTTTATCCATTAGGTACAGCATTTGTTCGATAGTGAGAACAGGTCCTACATCATCTGCTGCTATAACTAAGATATAAGAGCCGGAAGCTGCATTCACTCCTGATTTTATTGCGTTTATGACACCCTTACCAAGCTTGTTGTGCACAGACTTAATGTTAGGATATTTCTTTTGAATCTCTTTTACAACTGGTATGCTGTCATCATCCAAGCTGTCATACACAACCAAGATTTCATGAGGTATATCAATAGTTGCTTCAAGTATTTTCAGCACAATCTTGAGATTTACGCCTTCATTAAGTACCGGCATTAAAATTGATAATTTTATTTTTTTATTATTTTTTGACATTTTGATTGAGTTTTAATGACTATATTTTTATATCATTCTTTCTTTATTTTTTCCCATAGTTTTGTATTTAATGACGCATCTTTTGCCATTTGAAAAGGAACAATCTTTAAAATAGCTTTCAATTTGCATGGCTTTAATGTTGATTTGAATGCCTTATACCTTTCATAGTCAGATTTTCTTTTATCTCCTATGTTTATCACTCCAACAAAATTGCTATTAAGCATTTTTGCTATTGCTCTTGCTAAGTCATTTATCTGCATTTTTGAGGAATATGCGTCAGTTGCAGATTCATTAAATTTTATTTTATTAGGATCAAAAAAGCTCGTTCTTATAATGCAGTAATTTGAAAGCACCCTTACAGCGCATTCTGCGCCTAATTTTGTCCAGCCATAAATGTTGTAGGGTGTTGCAGCATCTTCCTCAGAATAATTTCCTTTTATTCCAGCATATACGCCATCGGTTGAGATATGCACAAATCTTATTTTTTTATTCAATGTGAATTCTTTTCTAAGAACTTCAATTGCAAGATTGCTTGTCCCAATTATATTTGTTTCAATTGCTTTATCGGGATTCTTTTCGCATTCCAGCATTCTTGCCAAAGCAGCGCAATGTATTACAGCATCAAAATCATTATCGTGAAAATAATTTTTGATAATAAGGGGTTTTGTAATGTCAAAAATTTCTCTTGAAGGCATTAAAAGATTTCCAAAATATCCAGAATTTGAGATTGCCTGACCAAGTTGCCCAGAAGCTCCTGTCAAAAGTATTTTTTTATATTTCATTATAAAACAAATCAGCAATTATCTTTTAATTATGCCCCACAAGTCAACCACATCAACATTCTTTGGTATCTTAAGGTTTTTATATGCTGAATGTGGAACACCAACTATTACAACATCGCTTGCTTTTATCAGCTCTTCTTTTGTCACAAAATCAGGGTTTTTTGCATATTCATCTGAATAGTAAACTTTTGCTCCATGAAACCTTAGTATTTTTCCAAGCTTAAATGATAGAGAATCCCTTATATCATCTATATCAGCTTTGAATGCCATGCCCAAAATTCCAATTTTTGTCTTGCTCAGGTCATATTTTTTCCTTAAATTGTCAACTAAGAAGTTTGGCAAGCCTTCGTTTACCATCATAGCTGCATGCCCCAATAAGAAATTATTTGAATTGAATGCGACAAGCTGCATTGTGTCTTTCAGCAAGCAAGGCCCTGCTGCAAAGCCTGCAGTTGGCAATGTTGCTGCTCTTCCATAGCCTTCTGTTATTGCATGCCTAACCTTATCATAATCAACTCCAAAATTTGTTGCTATCATATAAAACTGGTTTGTTACTGCGAATTGTATATAGCGCCATGCATTTGAGAAAAGCTTGACAAGTTCTGCCTCGCCAATTGAGGCCTTTATTATTTTAGGCGACAATTTTCCAAAAAGTTTTGCTGCATCTTCAACAGCTTTATCGCTTAATCCCGCAACAATCTGCGGCAATTCTTTTAGTTCCTGTATGGCATAGCCCTGGACAATTCTTTCTGGGCAATATGCAATACTATATTCTTTTCCCAAAAGATTCAGGATTTGCTGGCATGTATGCGGATAAACAGTGCTTCTCACAATTATGGTTTGATCTTTGCTTAGGTATTTCTTAATCTTGCCGATGGCTTCCAGAAAAGCCCTTGTTTTTGGATTTAAATATTCATCAACTGGTGTTCCAATCGAAATTATCACAAATCTAGCTTTTGAGATGCAGCTTGGTTCAAAAGAAATATCAAGCATGTCTTGTTTTAATACTTTTTTGAGCATAGGCTCTGCTCCATACTCTATGAAGGGCATCATGCCTTTTCTGACCATATCTGCTTTCTTTGAGTCTAAGTCATAAAGGCAGACTTTAAGCTCTTTGTCAGCGAATGCTATTCCCAATGGCAGCCCGACATGACCTAAGCCGCCAATAATCGCAATATCATAATCAAATTTTATCATAAAAAGGTTCACCAAATAAGTCCAAATTATTTATAACTATTTAAAAAGCTTGCGAATTGCAGATTCATAAGCTATAATAAGGGCATTTTAATTATTACATTCAAAATTATTTATCGAAAGCCTTTTAAAAAAGCTTGATTTCAAAGAACTATGGCAGTTGTTACCATTGTTGGACTTGGTTATGTAGGCTTGCCAGTAGCATGTCTTTGCGCGGAAAAGGGCAATAATGTTTATGGGCTTGATGTTGATCAAAAAAAGGTTATTTTAATTAACAAAAACCAGTCTCCGATTGATGATAATTACATTATCAACAAATTAAAAAATCAAAAGATAAAAATATTTGCGACAACAAATCCTGCTGATTGTATACCGGCTTCTGATGTTGTTATAGTATGCGTGCCTACTCCTGTTGATAGGAATAATGCCCCTGACTTGACTGCTTTGATGGAATCTATATCAGTAATTTCAAAATTCCTAAAGCAAGGCACTTTGCTTGTAATTGAATCAACAATCTATCCCGGTACTGTTGAAGAGATTATTCTGCCAATGTTAAAAAAGCAAAAGCTAGATGCTTACAAAAATGATATTTTTGTTGCTCACTGCCCTGAAAGGATAGATCCTGGCAACAAAAAATGGACTATTGAAAATCTGCCAAGAGTTGTTGGGGGCATTACAAAAGAGGCGTTGAAAAAAGCAACTGAGTTTTACAGAAGCTTGATAAATGCCGATGTGATTGAATTAAGCAGCGTAAAGGCTGCAGAAGCAACAAAGATAATGGAAAATACTTTTCGCGATATAAACATAGCTTTCATCAACGAGATGGCAATGAGCTTTGACAAAGCTGGCATAGATATTTTAGAGGTAATCAAAGGCGCATCAACCAAGCCATTTGCTTTTATGCCGCATTATCCTGGAGCAGGTGTGGGCGGGCATTGTATTAGT
>CAYOWR010000004.1:0-13268 GCA_964407725.1 uncultured Methanosarcinales archaeon | reverse complement strand
CGATCCCAGCAGATATACAATCTTCCAAAGCATTTCCAGAAATCGAGTTAAATTTGCTTATCCGGGCGGCGGAGGCACAGTTGCAGTTGAAGATCTTATTGAAGGCATAATTCTTGCTATGAAAAAGGGAAGGCCTGGCCAAAGGTATATCTTAAGCAATACCAACATCAATTTTATAGATAGATATAATTTAATAGCAGACATACTGAAAAAGCCTAGAATAAAGCTTGTGCTGCCCAGATGGACCTATTATCCAATGTACTTGCTTGCTGCTTTATGGTCTAAAGTCTCTGACAAGCCTGTGATCGACACAGAGACAATAAGATGGTCATACAATTACAGATATTATGACTCGTCAAAAGCAAGGAAAGAGCTTGGCTGGAAGCCAAAAATATCAATTAAAGAGTCGTTCAGAAGAGCGATAAATTACTATAGGGAAATTGGGGCATTGAATTAGATTTGACAAAAAGAACTACTCGCTTAATTCTCCTGTATGCGAGAATATCACTGCTTTTTTCACTCCCTTAATTTCCTTGATATCACTCATCAAAGCATTTAGCTTGTGCTCCTTCACTTTTACTTCAATAGTATTCTCTGATATTCCCGAATCGTCAATTGAAGAGCTTCTCATCTCAAATTTATCGCTGTGTCTTTTAAGCACAGTCTCCAATTTTTTGTTGTCAATTCCAGAATGCCTCAAAATAAGCACGTAAGGATTAGTAAATGTCATCTTTTTAGAGAGCACATACATTACAGCACCTATTATTATTGATGATATAATAGCCATCTTGTAAAATCTTACCCCATTGACAATGCCAGCTGTAATAGACCAAAAAAGAAATGTAAGGTCTTTTGCGTCCTTAACAGGTGTTCTAAACCTTATTATCGAAAGGGCCCCAACCATGCCTAGAGACAATGCAAGGTTCCCGCCAATAGTCATCATCACTACACTAGCAATCATAGTAGTCATGATTAATGAAATATTGAAATTCTTTGAATAAAGCACGCCAGAGAATGTCTTTTTGTACATATAAAATATAAACAACCCTGTAGCAAAGCTAAATAAAATAGCTACTATTATATCCGCTGATGTAAGGGGTGTTCCAAAAGTTCCCAGCTGGGCTGGTGTGAATATATCTCTAAAAGTTATAGGCATTTTTATCACTCACCTTCGTTGTTTTAAATTATTTTTATAAAATACTATCATAAACATCAAGTCTGCCTATGCAGTATTTGCTGATTGCGCTTCTTTCAAAAGAGGGTATTTGCAGGATTTTCTTTATAAATCTTGGGATAAAATTGTTATACTTTATCTCCATAACTACCAGTCCTTTTTTAATTTTACTGGTTAAAAATGATCTTTTGTCAAAGATATCAAGATTTGATGTAGTCGCTCTTAAGTTTGTATCAAGGACTATTCTAATATCATTAAAATCGTAAGTAAACGCTTCCCTCTCATATTCAATGAGAACAACTGGGTGATAATGTTGTTTTTTAAAATCTCTGTAAGCCTTTTTTAAGATAGTATCATTATTATACAATGCTTCGTAATTTTGATTTTGAATTTCAATTGCGTCTTTCCTCTTGACTAAAGCGGTCTCTTTAATTAATGATTCGTTATATTTGCTTTTTATCTCAAATTTTGCCCACGCCGAGTTGATGTCATATATTCTTAATCTATATTTGCTCCTGTTTTCTACGCCTGCCATTTTTTCTTCAAATGATTTATTCTGAAGAGTGTCAAAATAAAGGCTGCGCACAAAATAACCTTTTCCATTCTTATTATGCCTGTCGGGGTTTAATATTTTTCTAAGTATGTTCGCAATATAGATATATTGCGCATAAGATATAAAATATTTCAATTCTTTCCTTTTTACAATAGTGTCTGCATGCATTTTAATCATTCTGGAAACTCAATTATTTCTTTTTCCGCATTTATTTTTAGCATATTTATATCGGCAGTATCGGCTTTTATATCATAAATTATTGACTGGTTATCTTTTTGCATATTTTTTTTGTTTTGGATAAAGTTGTTTTTATATATATAAGCTGTTCCGCTTCCAAACAATTGCTTTTTCTGGTATACATCGACAGCTACATCGTTTCCTCTAAATGTGTTGCCTATAAAATAGCCATAAGATAAGTCCTTCACAGCTGTTCCAATGTTATTATCTGATAGCTCATTATTATACACATTAACCTTACTCCCTTCGCCAACGCTGATGCCCTTATCTTCATTATGCACAAATCCACTGTTTTTCACAATAAGATTGGAGCCGCTTAAATCCAGACCATCGCCATTGCCTTTCGCGCCGTCAAATATCGAATTTTTTACAACGCCAATTATAAAGTCCATATCAAACTGGTCCACAGCGTTGCTGTAAAATCTTGAGTCCCTCACAATAATGTTAGCATACTTAACATTAATTCCGTCATCTGCATTCCCATTATGAAATGCGGAATTGCTTATTTGCACATTAGATATATGATGAATTGACATTTGTCCCGAAAAATACATTCCATTAATCCATGCCTCGTTGCCATTTGATAGGTCCAGCCAGTTTATTGTCGCTAATTCATCTGCATTGCCCTGTCCTACAACAGCAAAAGTGCCAAAAGGCTCATTCTTTTTAATAGAAGTTACTGCAACAGGTTTATCAGCAGTTCCAAATATAGAAATCGGACTGTAAGATAGGATAGATACATCTTTTGCAATCTTTATATTAGTGCCAGCTTGTATGATAAAGCTTTTGAATCTAGGCACAATCATATTTGATGTTATGTTGTAATCCCCTTCAAGCAGTATTAGGCTTCCGTCATTATAGCTCAATTTGAGATTTGGGTATTTTTGTTTGAATTGCTCAAACGATTGATGCTCTGAGTTCTCATAAAAATCATTGGCATTCACTATCTGAATATATGCATCTTCTTTTGGCACATCTTTATTGTTTATGTCATTTTTCATTTCCAAATTAATTTCGCTCAAGCCAATATTCATAGCATCATCAAATGATATTCTTATTAAATATCTTCTAATTTCAGGGTATAAATCATCATCAAGACCAGCAGATAAGTAAAGATCTTGAACCGTACTCAGCAAGTCGATGCTTTTAACTACATTACCAACAGTTAATGTTTTTACCATTGTGGAATTATCAGGCTTAACAATATTGACAGTAATTTTGCCGCTATAGCCTTGTTCCAGATTTACAGCAAATTTCTTGAATTTAAGCTCTGCTATCGAGTCTGGAATTATTTCCACATCAATTTGATTTTCTTTTTCTATAACCTTGGCATAGAATTTTGAATAATCCAGATTGCGCTTGATTAAATTCATATTGTATTGAAGTATATCTCTCTGCTCCTTGAGCTCATATTTCATAAATCTTCTGTTAAGGCTGTTGGTCTTGTATGAAAGCGCGTATGTCCCATATTCCTGAATTATTTTATCATAACTTTCTATAAGATCGTTATTAAGTATGTAATCATATACTTTCTTATGAGTAAGGTATCTCACCTCGTCATCTTTAGCCATAAGATAAAAAAGGTCAACTGGCTTGCCGAATGTGCTTAAATAATGGTAAATCCCCCCTTTTTGAAGCTTTAATCTGGTTGAAACCTCTATCAATGGCGCAGGATAAAACTTTGAGTTTGTTGCTTTGTACACAAGCCTGAAATTGTCACCTGCAATAACATGCAAATTCCCTGTTATCATCCTAAAAGCCTGAAATGAGCTAAGCTGGTCTTTGTCAAAGAAATCCATCATGTTTGATTTTTTGTTCTTGACTGCATCATAAAGTTGATCAACCCTATACATCACATTTCTTATGCCAGTCACATTATCTGCTGCCACATTCGCCAATTCATAGTCAAAAGCAGTCTTATGGCCGGTCTCCTGGAAAACCCCATTAGGGTCTGCAGAAATATATGGGTAAATATCATATTTGTGATCTGTTACCCAATTGTCAGTCAAGCTGATAACATAACAGCTTGAGCAATTATTATATTCTAAAGCGTCTGATCCCAATTTTTCTTCAAAATAATAAAGTCCCTGAAGTACGCCGTTAATCCTTAAAATAATTAATCCATTGCGGATGTCCATCAAGCCAAAATCTTTTGCAACCTTAGCCCCAATTAGCGGCGTAAATTTCCTGTCTTCAAATATAATAAGTCCGTATCTTTCCATTCTGTCTATATAATCTGTATTTTGGGTGTTGATAAGAAATGATTTTAGCTGGTATGCCCAATGCGCTGGAGTATCCCCCCTATATCTTATTTTTACCTTATGCTGCTTGCCATCGACAAAAAGATCAGCTTCTCTCCACGTGTTTAACTCCTCTGGCATGTATCCGGATTTGACTGCTACGTCTGATAAATTATTCAAATGCACCAAATCGCCAGATCTAAGTTCAAGATCATAAACTGGAAATGTGCCATCCATAAGATTTTTCTTAAATGCAAATATGTTAATGTCATCCTCAAATCTAAACATTTTTCCCGTAATTCGCTGCCATAAAGGTAACAAATCCAGGTTTGTTTTGCTGCTTATCTGCCCGGCATAATATTTTGGGATTTCAATCATAATTTTATCGGAAAAGAACAAAGACAAAATAATTGCAAGTAATATTAGCAATAATACATATCTCAATTTTATTTTTTTGTAAAGTGTAAGACGTTTCATAATTCTAAGATTTCCCTAGATATTTATGGTTAGTTTTCGCTTTAAAAAGCTTATGAATGTTAATATCATAAGATCGAAGCTGAATTCAGAGGCTAATTAAATTGTTTTGACTTATATATCTGAGCAAGTTTCTGAGCACTATGGCTCCACAAAAATTGGCTTTTGACTCTGTAAGCACCTGCCTTGCCAAGTTTCTTCCTGAGCTTTGCATTTTTCAGAAGCAGAAGAATTTTGCGAGTTATTTCTTTCTTGTTTTCAGGCTCTACTCTAAACCCCGTCACTGAATCAACTATTGAGTCAGAGGTCCCTCCTGATTTGCCGCCAATAACCGGCTTTCCAAAATATGAAGCTTCTATATATGCTATGCCAAAGCCTTCTATCCCTTCTTCTTTTTTCAATGTCCTGCTCATCAGTATAAAAACATCGCAGATGTTGTAGAAACTGGCAAGCTCCTCATTGCTCACATAGTCAATGAAAATTATGTTTTTTAATAAGCCAAGGCTTTTAGCCATCTCATATAAATTGTTTTTTTCTGCACCTCTGCCTATAACAAAATACTTTAAATTGGGATAGTGCTTAATAACATCTGGCAATGCTTGTATTACTAAATCAATACCCTTTCTTTTTACCAGGCCAGCTACCGATAGCAATATTTTTTCATTTTTCAGTCCAAGTTTCTTTTTGATGTCTTGCCTGTTAACAATGAGCTTAAGTTTTTCTTGGTCAACTCCATTATTGATCACAATTACCTTATTTTTGTCAGTGTATTTCAATGCCAGTTGTGCAACATAATTGCTTACACAGATGACTTTTGATGTTAATTTAAAGTCAAATCTTATTAAGGACTGGCTTAATTTATTTTCTGTGAGCATGCCTATACCATGAATCGTAATGAAAAAGGGCTTTTTCATTAATTTGGCTGCAATTCCTTGAACTGCTGTCAATAAGCCGACAAAATGCGAATGAATTACATCAAAATCTATTTTTCTGTTTAGTATTATCAGCTTGTTAAGCATCAGTATAGCAAAGCTCAGTTGAGATATAATTGAATTGCCCTGCAAGCGTATTTTGTGCACATTAACCCCTTCTTTGACTTCAAATTCTTTATCTGTAACATCGCCTCTGGCTATAACATGCACTTCGTGATTGAGTTTTGCAATATATTTAGCCTGCTCATGGACAAATATTCCAAGCCTCTTGTCAGAATTCTTCGGATAAATTGGAGATAAAATGCAGATTTTCATTTTATAAAACTTGCAATAGCACAAATCCCTGTGTTCCTTGCACTGGATTGAATAGATTTGAGCCCAAAAGCTCATTCAGTTTGTTGTTTGTTTCATTGATTCCGTATTCCTTGGCAACTTGGCCATCCATAATCAGATATTTATATCCCCTTGATTTCAAGAAAGAATTTATTTCTGATGCTGTTCTGTTAAAACCATTTTTTTTGAATTCTTTTACGTCCTGGCACCAGTAGCAGATGAATTTGTCCAAGCCTATTATTGGGCCATCAACCACAAAGCCAAATACTTTTTCATTCTGCCCAATATTTTCCTTCATCCACAAATACCCATTAAGCTCTTCATTTGAAGTCCAAAAGCCCCCTGGCGGCCATAAGGCAGTATTGACAGCTATCTTTTGCTGCGCAGACGTAAAGTAAATTCCAGTAATTATTACAATAAAAACAATAATCTTAAACATTTTAAATCCTTTAAAAAAACTTAAAATAAAAAAAGTTCCTTCTGTTGCCAAAATAGATACAGGTATTGCAAGAAGCATCCATGCCCTGAAAGCAGACAATTTTATTGGATATAATGCGCCGTTTACCGCATATAAAGTGAAAACAAACCATACTAATGCCAATAAAATCCATCTGTAATTTTCTTCAATGTTTCTTGCGATGTAAAATCCAAGTAATAAAAAAATCAGCAAAGAAGAGAAAATAAAAAATAATGCAAGTCTTATGCTGTCTGCAAGCTTTGCATTTTCCTGCTTTGTTCCTGGCTGAAACTTGCCAGTTCCCGCAAAAAGCAGCAAGCCTATTACAAGCAAGGTTATTGAAATTGCCTGAATTGAGCCCACTATGTAAAATTTATTTTTTGAATGCTCTTTAAATTTTTTTGAATTGTTGAAAAAATAAAAATATATGCTAAAAATTCCTATTAGCATGACCACAAAAAGGAATATGCCAATCCCAATAGGATTATTTATCATATTCTCCTTTTGCGCAATAAAAAAATCCGCAAAATTATAGACCCTGTCTCCTGTGCCCCCAACAGCGAATGCTCCTGATTGCAAACTTACAAGCCTAAAACCCAGCCCTGTTATAGTCCCAGTCAAGCCATATTTGAATATCATTGGAAGCCACCAAAAAATAAAAGAAAGCAAAATTCCTAAAAATCCTGCTAATATGTGGAAAAGGAGGAATTTTCTTTCTGCAATCATTTTAGTCAATACATATAAAACAAACAAAAATCCGAAATATGTGCTATGGGTTGGAGAAGAAGTAAGTGTTGTAACCATAATTAAACCTGCAACAATCCACCATTTATTGTCGTATTTAATCCTCTCAACGCAATAAAAACTCGCAAAGTATAACGGAACGCTTAAAGATATTGCCCAGATAAAGTGACTCAAAAAAGACGGAATCGAGGCTAGTGCAAAAGTTGCAAATAAAGCCTTGTTTGAGCTGCCTATAAGCTCTTTAATGAAAAAATAAAAGAAAATTATGCTCAAGGATATTATTAAAGCATTAAAAAATTTCAATGTCCAATATACAGAATTGTTGGTTTGATGCAGTATTCCCAGCAGCAAATCATATGTTGGCGGATATGGGTTTAAATATCGATGCCCCCCTTTCTGTTCTGTAAAAACTGTCTTGCCAATTGAAACAAACTTTACGCCCTGGGAATGCCCCCAGGAATCATCATCCTCCAAATAAGGATACTTGAAAGCTCCTGAAGCGTATATGTAAAAAGTTGCTGCAAATATTAAAAGCATCACTATTATGCTTATATTTGTCTTTGTTAGTTTTAACTTCAAATACTGTGAAAAATCAAATTTTGAGAAATTCCTTATAATAAAATAAATGGGGTAAATTAAGCTTAATGCCAGCAAAATTCTCCAGTCAGCTGGCACTTTTATCAAATTTAATGCCAAAGCCAGAAACGGCAATAATGCCAATCCAAAGCCTATTCTCATTAAATTTCTTTCCAAAAAATTATCAGAGTTCTTGACAAAAGAGCTTGCAGTAAACCCTAAGCAGAATGTATATACAAAAAATAGCAATATCGTAAAATAAACCATAACAACACTAACACAGGTTTTTTTAAAAGCTTTTTGTTTGGTAAATTGACAGATTGTAATGTATATTATATATTCAAAAAAACAATGAAAATTAAAAAATTCAATGTTCTAATCAAAACAATAACAAATAATAAAAATTGATAATTAATCAATCTCTAACGACCTCTTTACGTGTTAGTAATAGATGTGACCCGTTAGTGGATTGTATTTGCAAAGTAAGAACTGTGAGGGGCACCCATTGTTGTCAGGAGAGTGCTTGGGTCTCGGATTTTTTAAAGTATTTTTTACTATTGAGTATATATTTTTGAATGAATTAATTATAATGTTTCTATTAGAAACATATTTAAAGCATCCTTTTTTAGTCTAGAGTATGCAAATAGTGGTTACAATACCTGCCTATAATGAAGAGAAAACTATTGGTACTTTGATAGGCAGAATTCATAAAGTTATGAAAGGCAATAGATACAAATACAAGATTTTGGTAGTTAATGATGGAAGCAAAGATGACACAGCAAAAATTGCGAGAAAATCAAATGCAATTGTTTATTCCCACCCAAAGAACTATGGACTGGCAGAAGTCTTCAGGACAGAGATAGAAAAGTCATTAGAGCTTGGGGCTGATGTGATAGTTCATATTGATGCTGATATGCAATATCAAGCAGAAGAAATTCCTAAGCTGATAAAAGAGATTAAAAACGGCTATGACTTGGTTCTTGGAAGCAGGTTTTTGGGAAAGATGGAGTATATGCCGCTAATAAACAGGCTGGGAAATATAGCATTTTCCAAAGCAGTTTCCCAAATTGCAGAGATGAATGTTAATGACGCTCAGACTGGTTTTAGAGCTTTTACAAAAGAGCTTGCAAGGAAAATTTCTATTCGCTCTTATCACACTTATACACAAGAGCAGGTTATAAGAGCTGTTAAGCAGAAATTCAAGGTCAAAGAAGTTCCTATTTATTTTGGGAAAAGAAAGGATAAGAGCAGGCTTATAAGCAATCCTTTCTCTTATGCTTTGAACGCTTGGATTAATATTTTAAGGATTTACAGAGATTACAAGCCATTGAAATTTTTCGGCTTGATTGGGTTTTTTATTTTTAGTGTTGGATTTTTGATTGGTCTTTATTTGTTATATCTTCAATTAACAACAGGCATAATTGGTCATTTTGCATTATTGATGCTTGATGTGATTACATTAAGCGTTGGACTCCAGATTATGATATTTGGCTTTTTAGCTGATATGTACAAGAATTTTTAATTATTCGATTTGAAAAATGGATGTGTCTATAGTAGTGCCTTTGTTCAATGAGGAGTCAAGAATGGACAAATTTTTGGCTTCCCTTAAAGAGCATAGCAAAAATAGATGGGAGGTAATATTAGTTAATGACGGCAGCACAGATAAGACTTTGGAAAAGCTTCAGAGATTAAAAATTCCTAATAAAAAGATAATCTCATATAAAAAAAATATGGGAAAGGGGTTTGCAGTAAAAAAAGGCGTTAATGCTGCAAAAGGGGACTATGTGATATTTATCGATGCTGATGGCTCCATACATCCCTCCCAAATTAAGGATATGCTCCGTGAGCTCAAGAAATACGACGTGGTTATAGGCTCAAGGGCATCAAATCATTCCAAGGTTATGCAGCAGCCCTTTTTTAGGGAATTCATTGGAATTATATTTAACAAATATACAAATTTATTGTTTAATGTGGATACAGATGATAGTCTGTGCGGCTTCAAGGGCTTCAGAAGAGATGCAGCAAAAAGCCTTTTTGGCAATTTAATCTCGAGAAGATGGGTCTTTGATGTTGAGCTGCTTTATAAAATAAAGAAAAATGGATATTCTTTGTACAAAATGCCTATAGTCTGGGTATATAAAAGCAACAGCAAGATGGAGTTATTTGATCCTGTAAAAATAGCAATAAATTTATTATATTTAAGACTTAGACTGATAAAATGGTGAGGCTTCTTAAGAACTGCAGTACAAATCAAAAAGCGCTTGTGCTGCTACTTTGTGCCATCTTGCTGTTTTTTACCTTGTTAAGCATACAAAAAAAATCAATAACGTGGGACGAGCTCTGTTATATAGGTGCAGGCGACTATATTCTTAAGACGAGGGATTTCAAATACAATGCACTTCTCTATCATCCGCCTCTTTCATTTTACATCAACAGTATTTTTATCTCATTCCTTAAATTTGATCCGTCTGTATATGAAAAAGCGGACTGCTGGGAATTTGGCAAGGCAATTGCCTTTCATTCCGGATACGATTACAGGTTTGTGACTCTCATATCAAGACTTCCAATAATTTTGTTGTCAGTTATTCTGGCTTTCCTTGTATTCAAATGGGCAAATGAATTATATGGCACCAAAAGCGGAATTATTGCGCTTGTGCTTTACACTTTCAATACAGCGATACTCGCATTTGGGGGATTGGCTTTAACTGACTTTGTTGCGACATTTTTTATTTTTGCAACTTTGTACAGCTTTTGGCTATATACAAAGACAGAAACAAAAAAGAGTATTGCTATAACTGGGATTTGTCTGGGATTAGCACTGATGTCAAAGGCAACGGCCATAATTTTATTCCCTGCTATTTTTATTATGATATTATTTTACAAAAAGAAAAAAACTATCGAAGCTTTAAGCAAATTTATTGTTGTTCTTTTAATAGCAGCTGCTGTGATGTTTGTCGGATACGGGTTCAGGTTTGATTCGCTGAATAATTCCCTTGATAGCCATTATTACTTAAGGGCGCATGAAGAGATAAGCAAGCTTTCTCCTATTCCAAAAAAACTGCTTGAATTTGGTTTTAATATTCCTCTGCCATTTCCTACTTATTTTGTGGAGCTTGGAAGTGTTTTCTATTATTCCAACATTGGAGTTGCAAGTTTCATTAACGGCACTGTAACAGAGCAGGCTGTTTGGTATTTACCGCTAGCAGTTCTGCTTTTCAAGACACAACTCTCTCTTTTGATTCTTTTTGGAATAGCCCTTTTTTATCAAAGAAAAAGCAAAAAAAAGGAGTTAATCTTACTGCTGCCAATAATATTAATCTTCCTCTTATTCATGCTAAACAACAGAACATCCGGAATTAGGCATTTACTCCCCATTTATCCATTTATGTTTGTTTATTCAAGCAGGCTGTTTCAATCAGAGCAAAAAAATACATTCTTAACTTTTAAAGTGATTTTGCTCTTGCATTACATTGCCTCATCTCTGATTATAGCACCAAGTTATCTTGCTTACTATAACGAATTTGCAGGAGGTCCTCAAAATGGATATAAAATCGTTGTAGGCTCTAACATCGACCTTGGACAGGATCTTCCTGGGCTGAAGGATTACATGGATAAAAATAGCATATCAAAAATAAAATTAAGCTATTTCGGCTCTGTTGACCCCAAAGAATACAACATATCATATGAATACCTGGCATCTCCATATTTTCAGTATTGGGACCCCGATTACAAGCCTTTTGTAACGCTAAAAGACAGAAAAGAGGATTGCTCAGAAAAAAAAGGGTTTATTGCAATAAGTGTCAATAATCTGCAGAATGTGCATTTGCTCAACAAGACTTGCTTTGACTGGCTTAAGAAACACGAGCCTGTTGCCAAGGTAGGCTATTCAATTTTTGTATACAACCTAAGCTAATACAGTGAATTGGCCAAAGAAGTTCCAAGCTTTATATCAATAGGAAACTGGTAAATATTATGCTTGAATCTAAATTTAGCTATGGGGTAATAAAGGTTGAACAGCATTTTCAGGTAAGTCTTTGAAATTTTGTACCTTATATTCTTGTTTGCAAAATTCGATGTGAATTCAAGCATCTTCATCATTTTTATTTTTTTCTCGTCAAGCCACTTGTAATGAAGATAAGCATTCTGAAAGTCGAAAGTCTCCCATTCTTCGAGTTTCTTAGGCTCTTCTATCCCATATTGCTTTGCTATCTCCCAAAGCCCAACTCCAGGATAGGCAGTATACATAAAGAATGGAGTGTATGCATTTTTATTATCCTTGACCAACTGAAGGGCAAGCCTTACCGATTGCAACATCTCATCAACTGTCTCTGAGGGATATCCAACTATAAAAGTGTACTTTGCCTTGAATGAATGTTTCCCCATTTTTTTGTTTATGTCAATAATCTGTTGAACACTAGTGCCTTTTTTTATCATCTGAAGAATCCTGTCACTTCCTGACTCAACGCCAGAGTCCATGTTGACGCAACCAGCCCTTGCCAGGTCGTGCAAAAAATTGTCATCAAGAACCTTTAAGGCATCAAGCCTTATACCAAGCAAGCCCCATTTTATGTCAAGCTTTTCATCTATTATTCCATAGGCAATATCCTTGAATCTCTTTAGATTTGTGGCAAAGTTGTCATCCTGAAAAAAGATATTTTTTATTCCAAACTTGTTTACAACATTCTTGATTATTTCAATAGTCCTTTTAACTGAATAGGCCCTCCATGAATTGCCGTAAAGCTTTGTATCATAGCAGAAGTTGCATTTAAAAGGGCAGCCCCTGCTTGTACTTAATGTTATAGAGCCTCCTCCATCATCAAGGTCAAACCCATAATATTTTTTAACATCTATTAACTCATATGGAAGGTCTGGAAGAGTGTCAAGATCTTTTATCAGGGGCCGTGGAGGATTTCTATAAATTTTTCCGTCCTTGTTTTTGTATGCAATTCCAAGAACATTTTCAACAGAATTTCCTGACTCAAGCGTTTTAATAATGTCAAGGAATGTCAAATCTCCTTCATCAATAACTACAATATCTATGTTTTTATTCTCCAAGGTCTGTTCCGGCATAAAGGTCGGATGGATGCCTCCCCAGATTACAGGAATGTCTTTGTTGGTTTCCTTTACGAATTTGGAAGCCTCAAGAGCGTATTTAATCTGTATGCCAGTCATACATGTTGTTGCCACTAGCAACGGGTTTTTGTCAAGCTCTCTTTTCATTGCAGCTTTCCAGTCTTTCTCGAGCCTTAAGTCCAGAATTTTGATATTATAACCATCTTTTTTTGGAATTGCAGCAAGCGTAAGCAATCCGTCAGGCGACCTTAT
The DNA here is from genome assembly GCA_964407725.1 of uncultured Methanosarcinales archaeon. Classification (GTDB taxonomy): domain Archaea; phylum Nanobdellota; class Nanobdellia; order Woesearchaeales; family GW2011-AR4. The sequence goes on along the minus strand of CAYOWR010000004.1, from coordinate 223 downwards.
TCCAAGATTTTCCCAATTCCCTGCCTTTGGCTGCACTAAAAGAATTTCCATGTCCATTATTTAATGAAAGAGAATAGCAAATATAAAAAGGTTTTTGAAATAAATTGTTAATTTGTAAAGAAAAGGCTGGATGGCAGTCAGCGTAACTAACCTGCAAGGTGTGCACTTGATTAACAAAACGTGCTTTAGCTGGTTAGAGGAATATGAGCCAGTCAAGAAGATC
>CAYOWR010000003.1:0-14423 GCA_964407725.1 uncultured Methanosarcinales archaeon | reverse complement strand
TTTGCATTTTCAAGATTTCTTGAAGCATGAGAAATGCCCTTTATTTGAATTAAATAGTGCTGTTCAATCAAGTTGTATGGATGAATATTTTGTTTTAAATGTTTATGAAATTCCTCAAAGCTAGAAAAATCATTCAATTTATATTTTGGATTTATTTTTATTTCAACTTTGCCATTGCCTTTTGGATAATATCCTCTTTTAAGCAATTTGGCTTCTATTTTGGCAAATCTTTGGAGTTGAGGTAGCAAGATATTATTGAAGTAATCAAAGGGCTGGCTCCATTTTGTATCTGTGCCGCCAGTAATAGTTATCGTAATTGGTTTGCTAACAAACATTGCTGGCAACAATAAAGCTTGCATTAATAATGTAATAGAACCTGCTGTTTCTATGTCAATGTTAAGATTCTTTGCAACTAATTTTTTTGGATAATATTTTAATGATAAAGAACCTAGTTCTGCGCCTTCAGCCTCGGCATTGCATAATTCCTGCAATGATTTTACACAATAAAGATGCTGGTTTTTCAGTCCCGGCTCTTTTCTTCCTTTTCTTATGTCGTGAATTTCAAATGGTTTTTGGGTTATGGTTGAAAGTGCTAAAGCAACCCTCGCAATCGCTCCTCCACCTTCTCCATAATTGCCGTCCAGTTTAATCATAAAATAAAAGAATTAGTCTTGGTTTATATATTTTCTATATCACTAAAGCCAGAATCAAGACCATCAAGCTCATTTTCATTAAGATCAGAATCTATGCTGTCTGCATTTCCGAAGTCGCCAACAGCTGGCTCACCTGCTTCTGAAGTTTCAGCCTGCGGTTGCGGCATTTCCTCTTTTTTTGCTGGCTGGCATGCTGCAAATAAAATCATCAGCATTAATGCCAAGATTATCAATTTCCTCATTCTAAACACTTTCTTTTTTCATAGTATTTAAAATTTTCTAAATTAATAAAAATAAAAAATCAAGCCCCTACCCCAACTAGGAGCTTGCCTGATGCTTTTGTGCCAATCTTGACAAGGCCGCTGGCATCTATTGTTACATTCACATCTTTTGGAATTCTTAAACCAACTCCAACATTGCCTTCGGCATCCATGCCAACTAAAGCTCTTGTTTTTACCCTGCCGCCTTCTATTTCTACTTTGTTATCGCTGCTCACATCAACATCTGCATCCTGTCTTGTCTCAACCTGAACTACTGGTGCCATTATATACTTTCCATTGCCCGTGACATGCAATGACTCGTCAGCTATGAAATCAAAAGTTGCTGTTGCTGTGGCGTTTGCCTCAACAATTATATCACCTTTAATTTGCAGCTGGTTTGAAGGCAGCTTAGCCTCATGCTGGCCTTGGGCATCAGTCACTATAACATTTGAAATATCAAGCCTTATCTGGTCATATGTGCCTTCTTCAAGCTCTGCATCTGCCAAAAGCTCCTGCTTGCCTTCCGCTTTCAGCTGCAGCAGGTCATAAGTTTTTTGGGTTGAAGAAACTGTGGTCCAGCCTTTTGTTGCGCTATGGACTTGAACATTGTCAACAGTAACTTTGACACTGCTAACAATCCCCATATCAGCAGCTGCATCAGTAACAGCAAATACTACCCTGCCATTTCCTGATGTGCTTGTGCTTGTTTGCGTGGGCACATCAGACTCGAATGAAGTTTGAGCCTGGCATGCTGAAACAGCTATAACCAACAAAACCAGTCCAAATAACATAACATTTGTTTTTTTCATTTTTACCCCCTTCTGATTATTTTCTATATCAGTCTATGCTTTTTTATGATTTCTGCCAATTAAGCATATATCTAAGCGGTGGCCGAAGATTAATAGAGCTAATCCTAAAGCAAAAATGCTCAAAACTAACATGGCTATCTCTATTGCCTTCATTTTTCACCTCCTAAAAAAATTAAGTTGAAGCGCTTGTATTTGATTCAGCTGTTAAATTTGCGCTGTCTTCTTCAACCTCAACTTCAACTTCTGCTGATAAGTCAGCTTTTGGATCAGCTGCTTTTATTTTCTTGACTATTTCTTTCAATATGTCATGGGCTTCTTTTAAAGCAGCTCTTGCTTCTTTCAGCAGCTGATTGGCCTCTTCCCTCAAGTCCTTTATCTTCTCGCTGTCAGCTGGCTCGCCTTTAGCCATTAAATCAAAAATTTCTGAAAACTTTACTTGTGCCTGCTTGTATTTTTCTCTTGAGGTTGCTATTTTCTGGCTAAATGACTCCATTTCAGCTTTTACATCAACTTCAATATCTTTTTCCTCAGCTTTCTCTAATATGTGGTCTAGCCTCTTTTCAAGCACTAAGCCTTGATTCACTATGCCTTCAACTCTTGCCAATATTACTCTATCAGTGTGTATCTTTATAAGATGCCTTAGCTTGTTCCATTTCTCTCTTAGCTTTTTTGCAGCCTCTTTCACTTGATCTTTGGTTGTTGCAGCCTCAATTTCAGTTTTTATCTTGTTTATTTCTTCTATTTGCGCATCTATTTCTGCAACTATCTTGGCTTCCAGTTCAGCTTCTATATTCTCATTTTCCTGCACTTTAGCTTTAATCTTGTTAAGGTGATTGACTAATGCATCAGCAAACCTTAGCAAGTATGTTTTGGAATGTTCTATCGTTGCGTTCTCGTCTCCCCTTTCTCGAGCGTCTTTTAGTTCTTTCCTAGCTTCTTGCAGCTCGTCTTTTGCTTCCTTAAATTGCTCTTTTGCTTTTTCAAATCTTTCCCTAAAAACAGTAAGATTTGTATTTGAAACATGTCTCTTGCTTAAATCAGCGGAATTTTTGACTTTTACAACTTTAAGAGTTCTTAATTCCATTTTTAATTTTGACATGTCAAGCTCTGCCATATGTTTTAATCTGGCTCTTCCCAATACTGACAATTTGTTAATATCAGACTCATTTAGATCAGAAATCTTCTCCAGCTTGTCTTTTTCAAGTTCAGCCAGTCTTTTTAGCTTTTCCTCGCTTAATTTTGCGAGTTTTTCAAGCCTTTCTTTTTTAAGCTCTGTTATTTTTTCCAGATTCTTGATTTCCAGTTGAGCAAGCCTTTCTTTTTGCCTTTGGTCAAGCTCTTGAATCTTATCTAGCCTTTCTCTGCTTAGGTTAGAAAGCCTGTTTAGTCTTTCACCAGAATCTGCTTTTACGCTGCTTTTTATTTCTGCGTTAGCATCCACATTCAGCCTTTGCGCAAAAGCCAAAGGCACTAAGCTAAATAGAAATATCGCAATTAATGTTATCGCTATTGTTCTTTTCATTTTGATTGCCTCCGTCTGAATTATAATTCCCCACTTATATAGATAAATTTCTCATTGGCCTCTTCATTTCTTATTAAGGCTTCGCAGTTTCTGCAAATATAAGGGTTTGTTCCTGTTTTTGTTATTACAGTTCTGCAATAAATGCAAATGTGTTTCATGGTATCACCATTTTTTTAATCAATATCAAATTTCAGGAGTTGTAAAGCTTATCTTATTTATAAACAAACTTTTTTTATTATAGAATTAAAGGTTTTTAAATTGATTTAAAGCTTTACAAGGCTTTATTCTGCTTATTTTAGCTTTAAAAAGTTCATTTTAATGGGTTTTATAAAAATAAGGGCTATTTTAATTTTTTCCATATCAAAATATTTTTATATTATCAAATTTTACAGAATGGTATGAGGTTTTTAAAAATTTTGGTCTATTTTGCTTTAGGTTTAATGCTGGTTAATTTCGTCAATGCAGCAACCATATACGGCACGATTTATGACTTAAGCCTGGAAAAAGTTTCAAATGCAAGAGTTGAAATAAATACAGTTCCTAATCAGTTTATGATTGCTCAAAATGGCACTTACTCATTCAATGTTCCTAACGGATTTTACACAATCAAGGCTCAATTATTGCAAAAAAATACAATTATAGCCTCAGCCCAGGAAAATATAACAATTTCCCAAGATGGCAATTATGTCCTGGATTTGATTTTATTTCCGGATTTGGAAGAAGGCATTGAAAATCCTGATCTTGATGTTGATGAGGAATTAATTAGCAGAAATAATAAAATTTTATTAATCGGGTTTCTAATATTGTTTATCTTAGGTATATTGGCTGGCGTTATTTACTACAAAAAAACAAGAAAAAAAGAAACCAAAGACGCGATTGCAGCAGAAGATGATTTAGAGCAGATAATAAAAATCATAAAGAAGGAAGGTGGCAGGCTAACTCAAAAAGAGATAAGAAAGCAAATTCCATTGTCAGAAGCAAAAATAAGCTTGATGATTGCAGAGCTAGAGCATAAGGGCATTATTCAGAAAATAAAAAAAGGAAGGGGAAATATAATTATTCTGAAAAAATAAAAAACCAAAAACCTTATAAATCATACCAGAAATAACATCCAAAGGGGGTAGGTTATGAGTGCTGAAAAAGAGATAGTTAATTATTGGTACAACAAAAAGGGGCTTTTTACTGTCAATAATATCAAGACTTCTAATAACAGGGATTGCGGGATTTTAGCTTTAAAGTTTGACAAGGACAAGGTGAATGATATTTTTCATGTTGAAGTAAGCTGCTCTATAACAAACAACATTTCAGATACAACAAACCTGGACAAGTCAGTGGCAAGAATTGTAGAGGAAAAATTTGAAGACAATTCAATAACCAAAACAATTAGCAATAATATCAAGCAGTTTTCAATCCAAAAGCCAGTAAAAAAGATACTAGTGCTAGGTGCTGTTCCAAAATCAAGAAAAAGCGAGATAATCAAGGAATTTAATCAGAAAGATGTTGAGGTTATTGAATTTGAGAATATTCTTTATGATGTGCTGGAGAATCTTGACACGCAATACTACAAAAACGACATTATAAGAACATTGCAGCTCACAAAATTTCTGCTTTTAAACGCGCCAGAGAAGCTTGCAAAGTTTTTGGTGAACGATACCTTTACATCTGCTTCCAGGAAAGAATTCCTGTCAAATATACTAAACAAGGAGGAAATAGTAAGGGAATTCAAGAAAACAAATGTTGAAAGATTAAGCTTAATTTTGAAGAATTCCAGTATAAGGCCAACAGAATTGGCTGCCATGCTTGATAGTGACATACTCAACAAAAGAACTAGAAAGATGTTCTTAAGTTCTCTGATGGAGCAGACAAACATAAGGAAAGCTACAAACAAGACAAAGAGAATTAAAAAGGCCAATGCTCCTTTGGAAAAGTTTTTCTAGCCTTTTCTCAGCATCTTCACGACAGAATCAACAGCTCTTATAGCATACTCTTCAATTCTTTTTTCAGCTTGCTGCCATGTAATGTTTGGACCTGAAATGCCAAGTGAAACTGGCTTGTTATATTCAACAGACAAGTCAAGCAATTTTTTAGCAACAGAATGGGCAACAACAGCATCATGGTCTGTGCCGCCTTTAATAACAGTGCCTAGAGTTACAACGCCATCTATTTGCTTGTCCTTCAATAATTCCATTACTGCAAATGGAATTTCAAAAGAGCCTGGCACCTCTATTACATTTACTACCTGCGCTCCAGCTTCTTTTGCCCTTTGCTCTGCCCTTTTGCGCATCTCTCCAGTTATTTCGTAATTAAATGTTGATACAACAATTCCTAGTTTTTCCATTTTACCACCCTATTGGACCTTCATCTGCTTTGCCTTGCCTTCTGCCTTTTCCAGCATATTTTGTAAGCTCTGTTCTTCCCTTAAGCAGTGCAAGAGCATTCAAAGAGTGCTTCTCTGCGCGGTTTTTTGCAATCTTATATATTTCCTTTTCGCTTTTTGCCTCATCCATGTGCACAAAAACCTCAAGAATATGCTTACTAGCCATTAATTGCGCCTGCTGCAGCCCAAGAGATGCTTCATGGGCGCACAGCTTGTCTATTGGCGCCTTGCCTGCCATGCCTAGTGCAATTACAATATCGCATTTGTATTTTTCAATCAAAATCTTGCATGCAACAGGCAGATCCTTAAAGCCCGGAACGGTATAGCGCTCAATCTTCGCGTTGGAATTCTTTTTAATTGTTTCTATGGCAAAGGATGCCATATCAATTCTTGCAAATGTTGTGTCTGCTATGCCTATTTTCATTTTAAAATTATTTTGATTATTTTTTAACAGTGTGATTATTTAGATAAAGATGCGTATCTTATACTTTCATCTATAAGTACTTTAAATTGTTGTTTGTTTTCCATTATTCGTTTAGGAATTACAGCATATTCCTTTTTTATATAACCATCAGGAAAATATTTCAAATGTTTCACGCCTTTCTCTTTGAGTACCCTATCAAGAGTTTCTGGTGGGAGCCTAAGAGCGACCCCAAACTTTCCACATGAAATGAATATGTGGTCATCAACATAACCGGCAATAGCCCCAAAACAATTTTTGAATTCTAACTGGTGAGTAATGATGAGTCTAGGACGAGTTTGTTTTAATAATTTTTTTATTTTATTGAAATAATTATTTTTCATTTTATTTCAACTCTTACTTTATCTCCATCTTTTAGTTTTAATCCTGATTTCATATGAACTGGAGCTATGAACTCTATTATATTTTTATGTTTTGTCAATTCTGGAATTATTATTGCACCATTTATATTTTTTATCTTGGCTTTGCAGCAATTTACTGCTCCAAATATTTTATTTTTTAATTTAAAGCCACCAATCTTTATATTTAACTTATTTTTTAGCGACTCGAACTCTTTTTTAGTGATTTTCAGGTTCAAAGTGCCGGGATAAGCATTAAATCCGAGCTTTTTTTTGAATTCATCTCTGTAATGCTGCATGGACATGAAATATGTTCCTTCTCCAAGGCCCCTGATTATACAGCCTACAAAAACATTCTTATCTCCCATGTATTTTTGTAGCTTAATTTTACTTATAAAGCTTATGGCACAAAGCTTTTTAAACCAAAAAAGATTAATCCAATCAGATGAATGAAAAAAAGCTACTCATTGCTGGCATTGACCCAGGCACAACTACAGGCTATGCAGTCCTGGATATTGATGGAAACTTGATTTATACAGGTTCTTCAAAGCAGCTTGATTTGAATTCTCTCATTTCTGAAATCATTAAACTTGGCAAGGTTATTTTGGCAGGAACGGATAAGTCCAAAATTCCGAATTTAGTTAGTGCATTCGCTACAAAAGTTGGAGCTAAAATAGCTAAGCCAAATGAGGATCTTAAGATTGATGAAAAAAGAAAAATGACATTAAATTACAATTTTTATGATGAGCATCAAGGAGACGCTCTGGCATCAGCATTGTTCGCTTACAAATCTTATAGGCAGCTTCTTGATAAGATTGATTTTTTTGTAAATAAAAACCAAAAGCATAACATCAAAAATAAAATTAAAGAGATGGTTATAACAAAAGGAATCAGCATAAAAAGCGCTGTCAGCATTATCGAGAAAAAGGCTGAAAAAGCGCCAATTACATCCAAAGACTTTATAGAGAGGAAACTAACAGAAAAAGATTTTTCAGAATTGCAAGATAAATTAAGAAGGTACGAGAATGAAATTAAACTAATGAGGAGATACAACAGCGATTTGATAAATAGGATAAAAAATTTAGAAAAAATAAATACACATACAGGTATTAAAAGCGATGAAAATGTCAGGGATTTTAGGGAAAAAAGAATAAAAATTCTCGAGAGCTCGAGAAAATTTAAAGATAGAGAAATAGAAAAATTAAGGTTTCTGATAAAAAAACTTAATGATAAAATAACTAATATAAACCGCTTTTACATAATGAAAAAGCTGGACACATTGGGCTTAAAAGAGTATGAATTCAAGAATAAAATTTTAAATATAGAAAAAAATGACATCATTTTAGTTAATGAACCAAATATTCTGAGCAATGAAACGATTGGATTGCTAGAAGATAAAATATTTATTATAGTGCACAAAAAGCCCGTAAGCAAAAAAATAGAAAATAAGCTGCCTTTTATTTTCTTGAGCGCTGACAAGCTCAAAATCGATGAAACAGAATATTTTGGTTTTGTGGAAAAACAGCATTTTGAAATTGAAAAAAACAAAATAGACTGGGTTGGAAAAATAGTTAGTGACTACAGAAATACGAAAGAGAATTTAATAATTAGGTAAGTCGCTTCTTCTTATAGTCAATTTCTTGCCGGTTTTAAGGTTTCTTGCGAAAATTTTTCCTCCAATTTTGAGTAATTTTATCCTATCGCCCCTCACTACAATAATATCGCCTATTTTATGTTTTGGCAGCCTAAAAAGGACATTAACCCTGAAAAGCTCCTTGCCGTGTTTGCTTCTCGTATGCAATTTTGAGCTTATTTTTAGTTGGCCGCCAAAACTTTCTTTGAGCTTTTTACCTAAAGATGTTATGAATTTCTGTGATGTTATGTACATGTCCAAGCCATTTGGATATTTGACTACCTTAGTTACTGCTACATTTTCTCTTTTATTAATTTGATTATACACAAAATCAATTATTGCACTGTTTACATCTCTTAGCTGCAATATTCCTTGATAATAATCCGGTCTTGAAAGTTTCATTTTAATGGGGTTGATTAATTTATTTTATTATTGTTAGTATTGTTATGGATTGATTATTATTTATTAATTAATTCAATCTTGTTTAATTCTTATTATTATTGATCTAATTAAAACGATAAAACAAAACCTTTTTATTCTTTTTGCAAAGCTTTCAGAAAATGGCTGATTATAAGAAGCTTTGGAAGAAAATATGGCACTTTATATGGGAGGATGACAGCATTTGGAGCTGGCTTGCCAATATTGTAATAGCTTTTGTGCTTATTAAATTTATAGTTTATCCGGGATTGGGATTTATACTTCAGACTTCTCACCCAGTTGTTGCTGTTGTGAGCGAGAGCATGGAGCATGATGGAAATTTTAATAATTGGTGGGAGCAATCCAGCAAATGGTATATTGACAATGGGATCGATAAAGAAAACTTCGAGAATTTCCCATTAAAGAATGGCTTTAACAAAGGCGATATAATGGTTTTGAAAGGCAAAAATCCCGAAAATATTGAAGTAGGCAACATAATAGTGTTCTGGAGCACAAAGAGAGATCCTATAATACATAGGGTAGTAAAGAGATGGGAAGAAAATGGCAAATATTATTATCAAACTAAAGGCGACAACTATAAAACAAACCCAGCATCTATCAAAAGCTCTTTTTTGGATGAAACAAGAATAAGCCAAGAGCAGATAGTGGGGAATGCTGTGCTGAAGATACCTTTGCTAGGCTATATAAAGATATGGTTTGTTGAAGCCATAAATATTATTAAGGAGCTTGTTCAAAAAGGTTAAGTTTATATAGGATTTCTAAAAATTTTAGATTATGTTCTGCCCGAAATGCGGCTCCATATTAGTGCCAAGAAAGGAAGACAGCAAGAAGATGCTTACATGCTCATGCGGCTATAAGACAACTCATGTAGAAGGAGCTACAATAAAAGAATCAGTGCCAAAAACAGAGAAAGAAGTTGAGGTTATAGACAAAGGCGAATTGCAGACTTTGCCGAAAACAACTGCTGAATGCCCGAAATGCGGGCACAAAACAGCTTATTTCTGGCTTGTGCAGACAAGGGCAGGGGATGAGCCAGAAACTAAATTCTTGAAATGCGAGAAATGCGGGCATACATGGAGAGATTATGATTGAGGAGATTCAAACAATAGTTTGTTAATTGTCGCTAAATTTACCAAGATTGCGGGATCACCTACGAATCTCCCATCGATTGTGTGAATACGAACGTAGTCGTCAGCCATTTCCTTCAGCACAGCTAATGCTCTTTTGCCAACCATTGTTTCCTTACCATAAGCATACACCTCGGGAGATAATTTGTGTCGATATAGAACTTCAATAAGTGTTTCAATTTCCATATTTAAACTCCCTGCTGCCACTCTAGTGATGGCTGCTTGGTTCGCTTGAATATCTTCTGAAACCGAATATATAATTGGTGATGCGTTCTGGGCCCTGATTGCTGCAATTGCTTCCAAACCTTTTCCATCAGGAGAATTAGGATTCCAATGAGGATTTATTAAGACTACACTAGGCTGGAAACGTAAAACACTTCCAACCGCATCTCGAACTGGTGTCTGCGAGTTCACTATCCTTGTATAACCTTGATAACCTGTTGCAGCTGCAATCAAATTAAAATTATTGGAGATTTTACCAGCATAATCAACTAAAACTACTCTATTTGGATTTGACATAGAGGTTTGAATGTATTAAGAATTTATAAACCTTTCCATTAATTATCATTTAAAAGTAGTAAATAAACTATTTGCTAAAGCTGACAAATCCTCAATTATGGACATTAAAGAATCAAAATTCAAAATAATAGTAAAGCCTAACTCAAAAGAGAACAAAATTAATGGCTTTGATAATGAAAGAGAGGCTTACAGAATCAGCATAAAGGCAAAGCCGGAAGACAACAAAGCAAATATTGAAATTATAAAATTCCTGTCAAAATCATTGAAAAAAAGGGTAAGAATAGTTGCTGGATTAAGATCAAGAGAGAAAATCATAGAAGTTGTTGATTAAATAATAAAGTATTTAAAATCGATTTGAAATTATCAATAAAAAGAGGTGCATTTCGTGAAATCTAGGTCAAAACTCGAAATTCTTCCCCCTCCACCACCAGTGCCTGGCGGAGAGCTTGAAACAGAATTAAAGTTAGAGGAAAAGCCAAGTTTTTTTCAGAGATTTTTAAGAAAAGAGGAAGAGCCAGAAGAAACAAAACAAGAGGTGTCTGAAGAGTCTAAGGCTTTTAATGATTTACTGGCAGAGCTTGACAATGAATTTGAATCAAAAGAAATCGGCAAGAGCTTTGAAGTAAAACCAATAGAAAAGAAGCTTTCTAAAAAAGAACTTAAAGAATTAAAAAAAACAGAGCTGAAAGAGAAAAAACAGCTGAAAATAAAAGGCAAAAAACCAAAAGCTGAGGAATTTGAAGATTTTGCAGATTTAGATTTTGCATTGCCAGAAGAGCTTGAGCAAAAAGAGTCTGAACTGCCAGATTTTATTGATACTGAACAGAAAGAATTAAACCAGCCTATAGAAATTCTTGAAGCCCAGGACGAGATAAAAAGCGCAATTGAAAAGATAAAATCCAAGGAAATAAAGCCCTCGCTATTCCAAAAACTGTTTGTAAAAAAAGTACAAGAACAAAAAAAAGATGAAATGTTAATGCCAGAATTTCCAGAAACTGATGATTTCTCCAGGATTAAAAACCGCATAAGCAGGGCAAGACAAGCCCTTATGAACTTTGATTTGGAAGCTGCAAAGAAGAATTATATAGAATCTTTAAGACTTTACAACAACCTAAAACCAGAAAAGCAGGCAAAAATATATGAGGACTTAAGAGAGCTTTATTTTGAGAGAAAAAGCGCTGAAGAATTAAGGGTTTAGTATTTCTGTTTATGAATTTTATAATTCAATAATCTTATGCATTTAAAAATACATTGAAAAAAATAATTTTAAAACCTTTAAGCGACCTCTGTATGTAATCGTAAAGGAGGTAACCCGCTTGCTTATAGTTATGACAGAAGAATGAGGGTAAATGCTTGCGAGGTACATGAGTGAGCGAGAGCGAACTCTCGCATGTCACCGCTCGCAAGCTCGCGTTCATCACCCATTTAACTAATACTTTGCATGGGTCTCATATTTTTAAAAAGTAAATTATTGATATTGTTATACCTAGGATTGAATTTTTATTATGATAATGCGATTATAATACATTGATTTTTACATAAACTTAATAAATCAACAAAAATTCTCAAAATTAATGAAAAAGGGCATTTTTATTGTTGTTGACGGCATTGACGGATCTGGGAAAAGCGAAATAGTAAAAATGCTGCATAATTATCTTTTCTCAAAAAGCAAGAAATATAGGATTTTGACGACAAGAGAGCCTACAAACGGGAAATATGGCAAAAAAATAAGAGAAATGCTAAGAAAAGAAAAAGACCCATTAAGCAATGACAAAAAGCTGACTGAGTTATTTATCAAAGACAGGGAAGAGCATCTCAGAATAATTATAGAGCCTTTCTTAAAAAGGTCTAATCATCACGAGCATAACATTGTGATATCCGACCGCTATTATTATTCCACCATAGCTTTTCAGGGAGCCCAAGGTATCGATATAAAATCTCTAATAAACAAGAATAAACAGTTTAGAAAACCAGACATAACATTTATACTTGATTCCGAGCCTTCAATAGCGCTTAAAAGAATAAGATACAGGCAAAAGGAAAAATTCGAGCAATTGGAATTTATGAAAAGGATAAGAAAAAATTTTTTGATGCTGCCAAGACTGCTGAAAGACAATATAAAGATTATAGATTCCAACAAGCCGCTAAAGAATGTTCTTGCTGATATCAAAAGTGAATTAGACAAATTAATTTAATAGTATGATTTGCTTGCTTCTCCCTCTGCGGATTTTTGATTTATTTTTTTGCTTTTTAAGTTATTCCATTTGAGTATTATCGCTGCAATTATTATAGCTATTCCGATTATCACAGAAGGCCAGACAAAACTATCTTGCACAACGGTCTTTTGTATATTTGGATAAGGATGGCATGAAAAATCAGAGCCGCAGTAAGATTCTGAACTGCAGTCTTTGTTGCTTTTACACTCTCTCTGGCTTACATTGAAAAGCCAGCCAAGAAATACAAATACGATTACCAATACTAAGATTATTGTGAGCCCTGCTTCTGCCTTTCTTAAACCACCCATAATATTGGGTTATATGTTTGTATTTTTAAATCTTTTCTACTCAAAAGTAAAAATTATGGATTAGAATTAGTTTTAATCAATTTGCTGTTTTTCTTCTTTTTGTTCCAAAGCCTCTTCGGGAACAAATTCTGCCAGCTTTGTATTTTTCTGTATTGTCTTGAATCTTATTGGTTTGCTAGTGTCTTTAGCCATAAAAATCACCTCAATCTAGGCCAGTGCTTCCAAATCCGTTTTCGTTTCTTGCTGTTGCTTCAAGCTCTTTCACTTCTTCAAAAACAGCTTCCTCAACTCTTGCAAAAACCAGCTGGCCAATCTTTTTGCCTTTTTCTATCTTATATGGCTTGTCGCTGAGATTTATAATAGGAACTTTTATTTCGCCTCTATAGCAGGAATCTACTGTTCCGACGCAGTTTGCATGGGTTATTCCATGCTCTATCGCCAAGCCGCTTTTTGGCCGAACTTGAGCTTCATAGCCATATGGAATTTCGAGCTTTATGCCTGTTGGCACTAATTTTCTTTCCATTGGCCCAAGCAAATAATCTTCAGTTGTATAGAGATCAACCCCAGAATCGCCTTTATGGGCATAAGATGGCATCTTGGCATCAGCAACTCTTTTTATTTTAACCTTTAACATTTTAATCACAGAAAACTCAAATACTTGCAACTAGCTACTATTTAAAGAATTCGCAATTGAAAAATATAGATTTTGAAAATATAGTTTGATAGTCTATGTTAAGTAGACTACTTTTAATTATTCTTTCCTAAAAGAGAATACGGATGCAATATTATGTTCTAAGACTTTTCCATTTGAAGCGTCTATTTTCATGTTCAGTGTGTTAAAAGACTCTGTCACATAAGTTATGTTCCAAACATCACCTAATTGCCCTAAGTTTTGCAGTATTGCTATTGTTTTTATGCTCTTGTCTTTCGGATAGTTTTTTTGCTGAAACTCATTTGCTGCTTCAATTGCCTTGTCAAATGCGAGTTTTACCTTATCGAGCTTTATTTCATTTACCTCATTTTCTTCTTTTTTAAAAATATCTTCCTCTGGCCTTATATCAATCGAGCCAGCTTTTACCACAAATGTAGTTATTTTATCTTTCTTCTTATTATAAAATCCAAGCTGCCATTCTTCTGAGCCCATTTCCTGAGGTATCTTGAAAGCATATGATAAATAAGTGCCTTTGTTCTTTTCATGCCATTTCCTGAAATCGTTGCTTTTCTCCAGTTTCTTAAGCGCTGGCTTTACATCCATAAGCCAAGAAAAAAACTTAAAGTTTATATAGATTTGTATCTTAACAATAATAAAAGCATTAAAGGCAATAAATATATAAACGCAATAATAAAATAAAAATTCAATAAATAAAATCAATAAATAAATTAAAAATATTTGAAAAATAATATGAATCAAAATGATAACAGCAGATGTTAAGCTGATACTTAAAAAACAGCAGTATGAGATTGTTGGAAATCATACAAGAGTCAAGACTTGCCATTGGACTAAAAGCGACTTAAGGGGAGAAGGAGGGTGCTACAAGAACAAGTTTTACGGCATTAACAGCAACCAGTGCATTCAGATGACCCCTACTTTTACATGCAACAATGCTTGTGTTTTCTGCTGGCGCGATTTAAGATACCACACAGAGCCGGCAATGGAAGGCGGAATTGACAATCCTGCTGAAATTGTTGAAGGCACTATAAAAAAGAAAAAAAAACTGCTTTCAGGATTTGGAGGAAATGAA
>CAYOWR010000002.1:0-14470 GCA_964407725.1 uncultured Methanosarcinales archaeon | reverse complement strand
GAGTTGCAGAAGAAGATGTAGTATTATACAGATATGTTGGTGGTAATTGGGTTGCATTGCCTACCACTCAAACAGGAGCTGATGCAAATAATGTCTTATATCAGGCAACAACACCTGGATTCAGCACATTTGCCATAGGAAGCAAGGAAGCTGCGCCAGTTGTGGCTCCACAACCAGAAGCACCACCTACAGAAGAACAGCCACCAGTACCAACTGAAGAAGTACCAACAGCTCCAGAAGAAGTTCCAGAAGAGATGGAAAAGAAGCCTTTAAGCAGAACAGCAATGGCATGGATTGTTGTTGGCATAATAGTGATTGTGGCAGGCATAGGCTACTTTATGTGGCAGAGAAAGAAAGAGGAGTTCTAAGTTTATTTTATTTTATATTTTTATAATAATTTTTCTTTTTATTTAATTTTCTGAATCTAAAGATATCACCGTAAAAATAAATTTTCAAGCCCAACAATACCTAACCATCAATTAAAAATAAAATAATTAATAAATAAATCTTCAATCCCTAACGACCTCTTGCTGTATACGTGATAGAGGTGGCCCGTTAATAGCTTTACTTAGCAAATGAATGAACTATGAGGGGCACCCATTATTGCTCATGGAAGCACATGGGTCTTGTTTTGAAAAAGGAAATTATTGATATTATTGCGTCTCGAATTGATTAAAATTATACCGTATTTTGTTCTTGTAATCATACAATGAAGAAATAAAAAGCACATTAAGCTCTAGCCTATCAAAATCAAAAAAATAAAAAAGAAATTATATGTTTATTCTACCTTTGTTGTGACTTGGCCTACGTTTGTATGGCTTATGCCTCCAACATCAGTTGGCGTTGTATATGTTATGTTGAACTGGCCATTGTATTTTGTGCCAGAGTTCGTGCAGGCCAAAACAAGGGTGATCTGACCGCCATTTGCTAATACATATGGTAATGTAGGACTTGTCACTGATGTGCATTGTGCGGCTTTTGATCCTGTAACTGAAACGTCATACCCAAGTGCATTTTGGGATACAACAGTCAATGCAGTTGATGTTGCTTTATGGTCTAAACAGGCAATTCCCTGCTGTTGCAAGCATTTTGATGGCAAAAACCTGTCAGGGCTTAAAACTCCAAAATAAGCCAAAGCGCCTATAGCAACAAGAACAACTAAGATAGCCCAGCCGTAAGTCATAATAAACTCAAGGGCTGCTTGTGATTTTCTATCCATTTAATTCACCTCATATTTTGATTATTCAACTTTTGTATTTAAGTTCCCATACGCTGTCTTGGAAAGATTTGTGTCCTTTTCTGTGTATTTTATTGTGATATCAGCCTTGAATTTCTCCTTTGCAACTCCATTACTGCAAGAGCCGCCTATTACAAATGTTGCAGTATCGCCGCTCAGCATTTGTGTTGTAAAGCCGCTGCTGCAGCCTCCCACGTCAATGTTGTCTATTGTCACAGTTTTGCCTCCCAGGCTTTGCGAGATAACTAATGTTACTTTTGTAGGCTCTACTTTATGGCTAATACAAGCAATTCCCGGCTGCAAGACGCATTTTTCAGGAAGAAGCTTTTCAGGGCTTAAAACTCCAAAATAAGCCAATGCGCCTATAGCTGCAAGAACAACTAAAATAGCCCACCCATAGGTCATTAAGAATTCCATCGCTGCTTGAGCTGAACGCGAGCTTGCTCGAAACTGCGAGCGTTCTCGCAAGCATTTTGATTTTTTTGAACGAATTAGATCAAAAATAGCCATCATTTCACCTCATTTTTGATATTATAATATTTTAATTACTTTTTTAAATTAATTGGACAACTAATATTTAAATCTTTTCATATGTCGAAAATATACCATCAGTTTGTAACTGATGGACGTAAGTCCAATGTAGTTTTATAATATGATATATTTTCGAGAATGCTCAAAAACCACGCAATGTAACTCTATATTTATGCCACCAGCGAGATGCGCGAGCTCTCGCATTCGACTGACTGGTGGTTTTTGACATAAGAAACTAAACTCCTATACAAAAAATCCAAGAAGTTTGCCTGCTAATCCCTGCCCAACAATGTAAAGGGTTATCGATATGATGATGTATACCGGTATGTACTTCATGCCAGACTGAATATTCCCCTTTTTTATTGTTGAGGTCATCATGGCAGAAAAGAAAGAAGTCAATGTTATGGACACAATCGCAAAAATTTTGAAATCTGACTGGGTTACTCCCGCTCCAGAGAATGTTAACGGGATTCCAGCACCGCTGGCTACAGCGCCTACACTCCCCAGGCTTGAGCCTAAGTTCTGGACTACATCAATTAAAACTCCTGACAATGCAAATAACAGAGGAGCTGCAACAATAGTTGCAAATGTTATGAATATGACATAGGTTGTAACATTGGCAGACATCTCCTTCAGCATCCCTTTTTGCTCCTGTATGTCAATAGCTATCCTGTTCAATAAGTCCCCAATTTTGCCCCCAGCATCTATACCTTCGTTAATCATATTTACAGTTCTTTTAAGTATAGCCGAATCGTATCTGGAAGTGAATCTTTCCAGCGATTTTCTTAAGTCCGCGCCGCCCATTGTGTCTTTTGCTATTGTTTCTATCTCATTTGCCAAAACTCCGAATCTTGGCCTGACGGCATACCACAAAGCCCTGTCAATTGTCATGCCAGCATTGATGTTGGAAGCCGCTAATTGCAGAAAATCAGGCAATACCTCCTCAATATCAACTTTTCTCTTAAAAATTTTCAAGTCAACTGCTATATAAAATGTAACCCATAATGCCGCAATCAGGAATAAAAAAACAAAAATCCAAAGAACAATCATTGACATAGCTATTGTTCCCCAGCTGATTCCATAAGATATGGAAAAATAGTATATAAGAAAAGCAGACACCAGAAGGTTTATCACGATTGCTATATTAAAAAATATCCTATTCAGTTTTTTTGTATTTATCTCAAAACCAGCCTTTTCAACATATTGCTTCAGCTTTTGCTTTCTTTCCTTTGCGCTCAGCCTTTTTTGCTGCTCTTTCTTGAATTTTTTTTTAAAAAATTCTATGCTGTCATCAGGCTTTGCTTCAGATTTTTTTTTAAATATATTTTTGATGCTGAACATTGTTATTGCATTATCAAAATTCTATCGCAGGCCTGGAGAACTTTACCATTGCTATGAACATGAACTGCACAAATCCCAAAAAGCCTGCAAGCGCCAGCAATATAGTCAAGCTTAGCTGGAATTTTATGAACGATGACAATATTATAAGCATGGTAACTCCAAGAGACGGCAATATGACAGCAACTATCATGTAAAACATCGCCAATGGATTG
The DNA here is from genome assembly GCA_964407725.1 of uncultured Methanosarcinales archaeon. Taxonomy (GTDB): domain Archaea; phylum Nanobdellota; class Nanobdellia; order Woesearchaeales; family GW2011-AR4. Next base: position 11,149 of record CAYOWR010000002.1, on the reverse strand, counting down.
AGCTTTTTTCCATATTTATTGACTTCATTCAGCTGGTCTTTAGTTATCTGATCCATGACAGAGTAGAGCGATTTTGCGACGTTGGAACCTGTTCTTATTGAGTTGATTATTTGCCAAAGTATCTTTCTTAAGTCATTTGATGGTATAAATTCAACTGCCTCATTTAACGCATCTTCCATGCTTGTGCCCAAATCAACCTTGTCAGTTATCTCTTTGAAATATTTCCCTATTATATTGAAATTCTTTGAAACATTCAGCATCGCATTATACAATGGAACGCCGGATTCAAGCTCTATGATTATGAACCTGCCTGCAAATACAATCTCTTTGCTCACCTCTTTTTCCTTTCTTGATATTTTCAAGTCAGGCAGCCTTATCATGTAGAAAAACATGACAATAAACACAATCGGTATTAGCGAAAATACAATTCCTTTGAGAACATTAAATTTTGCCAAGACTAAGAACAATGCAACTATTAAACCTGTTGTCATGTAAAATGCAGAGAGAAATGTTTTTTTAATGAAGTCTTCAGGCTTGTCATCCATTCCAGCCTGCTTAAGCTTCATTTTTAAGCCAGGAGATGATTTTCCAATCCTTTGGAATAGAACGTTCAGCATGCCTATTTTGATTTTAATCACCTAATAGCTTATTTTTCCTTACACAATCCATTATGTTTTCTTTATTGGTGTAGTATTCTGCCATAGCCCTGCCAACGCCATCTACAGTATTAATATTGTTCTTTACAATCCATTTCAACACAGTTTCCTTTTCTTTCAATGACTCTTCTATCTCATTTTTGGTGAAGCCTGTAAAAAGCTCTATTGTTGCCATCAAGGTTTTTGATTCTGATATTTTCTGCAGCACGCCTTTCCTAATATCCAGCTGCATCAGAACATTCGGCTGTGAGTCAGGAGTAATTTCTGCAATCTGGAATGTTTTTCTTACACCTGTTCTTCTATTCCTGTACTGAACAACTATCATAGAAATAGCAGGCAGCATAGTTTTTGGAATTTCTATAGGAGGATTTGTAAGCCTTGTTATTGTTTCATTAGCATCGTTTGCGTGAACAGTTGCATAAACCGAATGGCCAGTATGTATTGCTTCAAACAAGACCTCAGCTTCCCGTTTTCTCCTGATTTCACCTACTATTATTCTGTCAGGCCTCATTCTTAATGAATTAACAAGCAGGTCGAGCATTGACACTTCGCCTTTTCCTTCTGGATTTGGCAGCCTGGTTACCATTGGGACCCAATGGAGGAACTTGGGCAATTGTATTTCTCTTGTGTCTTCTATGCTTATTATTCTTTGGTTTGGAGGAAAAAAATTTGCAACAACATTCAGCATTGAGGTTTTTCCTGTTGCAGTGCCGCCGGATATTAAAGTCGAGAGCTCGTACTGAACGCCGAGCCATATCAATGCGGCTGCCTCTGTTGAGATTGTGTTGTCTTTTATGAAATCAGTAATTGTCCACGGCTTTGCAGCGAATTTTCTTAGTGTTATTGTGTTGCCTTGTACAGAAACTGGTTCTAGGGTTGCATTTACCCTGTCGCCGCCCCTAAGATGGGCGTCCATAAGCGGCTCTAAGATGGTAAGCTGCCTTCCAACCCGTCTTCCGATCATTGTTGCGTAATGCCTTGTTTGGTCTTCGCTTGTAAGATATATATTTGTTTTGAGCCAGCCAAATTTTACATGATACACCCAGACAGGCTCTTCTGAGCTGTTGACAGCTATCTCTTCAAGATTTATATCATCCATTAGGATTTCTATGTTACCAAGGCCAAGGCTTCTTTGTATCAGGTATGATTTTAGAAAGTTAGTTGTCTTTTCATCTGCATCAGGAAAATGCTTCTTTACCAGATTTGTTATTGTATCAATAAATCTTTGCTCTATAACTCCAGTATCTTTTGTTGTCAAAATATCAACCATACCGAGGCTTACCTGGGCAGTTAGCTCTTCCCTTATTTTCTCAAGAATTATCTCTGTATTCTTGCTGATGCTTGAAATAGAAACATCATAAATAGGCACAAACTCGCCTTTTTTTTTGTAGATTTTGATTGTTATAGGTATATTGTCAGAGACAAAATCATATGTTCCCAAAATCTTTATATCTTCTTTTGGAGTCTCCGCTCGAAGTTCAGTTGCTATTTCTTTAGCTTTTTTTTGCACGATTGGAGGCAAGCCAGTGAGCTTGATTTCAGAAATGCCAGATTTTTTATCTTCTATTTCTATTGGATCTTTTTTTTGCCATGTTTTTATCTTCGGCTGCAATTCTAAGCTTGGTTTTTTGCTTTCTTCTTTTTTCAGGCCGAAAGATTTGAATACTTTGAGAATTTTGGGGTTTGGCTTATTTTCTATATTAGGATTATCAGGGTTACCAGCGCTAGAACTTTGGCTGGCTGCTATTTTGTCCTTGATTTTTTTAAAATCAAATTTATCCAAAATTCACACCTCCTTTTTTGTCAAAAATCACAATCTGCTAAAATTACACTCTAAAAAATGAAGTTAGCCTTTTAAGCTCCTCTTCAAAAAGGCTTTTTTTCTTGTCAACCTCATTAAACTTTTTTTCCAGTTCTATCATCTCTTTGCCAGCATCACTGCTTTTTGCAGTCAGCTGGAAGGATTTGGCCTTTTTTATCAGTTCTATCAGGCTTTTTTCCAATTCATCCCTGTCTTTGTTTACTTTATCCACTAAATTTGCAACAACCATCTTCTTTTCAAGGAAAGAATTCACCTTTTTTGTTATTTCATCAACTTTTGCGGCATTTTTCTGGTTTTCAGCTATCTTTTTTATTATCTGGCTCTGAAGCTCAATTACTTTTTTTTCCTGCTCGCGGCTTTTTTCTATCAGAGGCCCTATGGCAGATTTCTCTTCTTCAACATGGGACTTCACATCATCAACCATTTTAACTAGCCTGTCAATATGGGACTCAGAATTTTTTATTGAAGTGTCTTCGTCGGAAATTTTTTTCTCGATTTGGCTTATCATATTTTTGAGATCCGCCAATTTTTTGTTCAAAATGTTTTCACTTTCCTCTATTGATTTTGCCTCCATTTTTTCTCTGCTAAGCTCTTCCTTTTCTTTGCCTATTCCAGCAATTAGTTCTTGATAACGCTGCTGCTCCCTTAAAATCTGCCTAGTCAGTTCTTCGATTTTGGCTTTTGCATCATCTCTTTGCTCCTGTATCTGCTTTTGCAGCTCTTGCTTTGCTTGATGGTATTTTTCCAGCTCGTTCAGCTCGTTTCTTACAGTGCTGAGCTCAAATCCCAACTCGCTTTTTAGCATGTCAAACTCATTTTTTACATTTTTTAATTCCTCTTCCTGCTTCTCAAGAAAACTTAAGCTGACCTCTGCTTTTCTTACAAAGACATCTTTCCTGCTCGAAAACTCCTTGGCTTTTTCTTCAACTTCTTTTTTAGTTAGTTTTCTTTCAACTAAGTAAGGCTTTGTTAATTTGTATTCAACGCTGATAATTCCCTCCTCTTCCAGAAAATCAACCCATTCTTGTATTACAGCAGGGCTCACTCCAAGCTCTTTTGCAGCATCTGTCAATAATATTCTGCCCCTTTCCTTCACTATCTTGACTAGCTTGTCAACACCTGTTTCTATGACGCTGCTTTCTAAATTCATTTTGTCAAAATTTTATTATTCTATATTTAAATATGTTATGGTTTTATGCTGTTAAATTTGTAACTTGGTATGTATCAAGATGCTCCAAGTCTATCTTGAACCATTCTGGAGTATTATTTATCCTGTAATTCACTGTATTTCTTGTATCAAAATAAATTGAATCAACTATGCTTCTGTCTTTAATTGCTACTCCTTGTTTTTGAAATTCCTCAAGATTGACCAAGCTTTCCATGCCCATTGTGGAATTGCCTAAGTCGCCTTCAAGCCTCATAAGGAAGCTTGGTGAATCATTATGCATAATGTAATATGAGCTGTTTGCATGCATCAGAAGATTTGACACATCGCCATTAACAACAAAATTTGTGAAGTTTGTAGGTATAACAGTGTTTGTTACTTTTCCATTGCTGTTTATTATATAAAGGGGGTCTTCAAAACCAACAATATTTATTTTTGTTATCAAATATCTGTTTCTAACCCAATAGCTTGTATTTCTCTTGTCTCTTATGTCCAAGCTTATGTTAAGCCCTATATCAACATTCCATGGATCGCTTTGATTTAGCTTGACTTCGTTAATTGTGAAATTAAATAATATATCGACTTTATCGGCTTCAGCAGCTATTCTGTTTGCCCATTCCGTAAATGTTGTGTCCTTCATTAAGTTTAGCTGCTGCTTTTTTATAGTTCCATTAAGAAACGATTCCTTAAATCTCTCATTAACATCGTCGATAAAAGTTCCATTCGTAGCAATGAACTGGTTGAAGCTAAGCAATGTTCTATAGCCTGCAATATAAGCTCCCTTGTTTAAGTCTTTTTCAACGTCCTTAATGAAAAAATTCATAGTCTCTATTCTGGTTTCGAGCACATCCATCTTATCATTGAGCCTGTAAGTGTTGTAAGCGCTATAAGTCACAATAATTACTATAGTCAGCGCAATCGCTGCAGTTGTATAAAATATCGCTTTTTTTGTCATCTTATTCCCATATTCTTATCTCTATTATAGCAGGTCCCCAAAGGGAAGGCACTTTTGAGATTGTAAGCGTGTTTACATTCAAGCTGTTTTCATCTATTTTAACATCTAATTTGTCATCTTTGTCTATGTCAAGATTGCTGAATAATTGATAAGCTGCATTGTCTAATGCATCGTTAATGTCATAGCTTTTATTCATGAAGCTGCATATATCTGCTCCAATATAACTTGAAGGCACTTTTAGTATAGTGCTTGTGCCATCCTCAAAACTCAAAGTCCATATGCATCCGTCAGATTTTGCAACAACTGTGCTATAATCAGCAGCGCCGTTTAGCAATAGTGTATAAACAACTCTGCTGTCATTTGAGCCCCCTACAGGCATTGTAGAATTTGTGCCTGCACTGATAGCGACCGTGTTGTTGCCTTGGTTTATATTTCCAACTGGAATATTGACAGCAAATGGGTCTCCTATAATTTGATACTTATCTCCGTAGTCGGCTAGCCTAAAAACTTGATTTCCATTAATAATCAATGTATCAGTCCATGCGTTGCTTGAATATGAAGTGACTTTCGCATCAAAAATAGATGTATTCTGATATACAGTCAAAATGCCCGATGAAATATTGTTTCCAAACCTTTCTGTCTCAAATGTTAAAGGAACTTTATTGAATTGAACATCTGTCTGTGGGGTGTAATTAAATGATATATAAGAGTCGGAATATAAATTAGTTCTTGCCAATTGTCCGCTGCTTATATTGATTGATTGGGCCTGAAATGTTATATTTCCTATAGACTGCGCAATTTGTGTGTAAATTTCAATAAGCTCGTCTGAATCATTGCTCACATAAAAATTAGAACAATCGTCACAACAAGCAGAATCATTCAATGTTTTTCTGGCATTGGCATTTGCAGTGTCTCCAAACAAAACAGTATATATCCTTATTCCATACAAGTCATTTGCCTCGCATGCTTTTTCCACAGCCTGCGTGCCTGAGCCTGATGAGTCACCTATATTTGTATTTGCTGCTCCATCACTCATAACAAGCATTGACTTGTCTCTATCATAAGTGCTTTGGTCATTCGTCCATATTACGCTCAAATTTAAATTCCTGAAGCGCCATTCATCATTATCGCCACTAGTTCTTTGGCATCCTGAAGTTGTGCCGCTTGTCAAATTGATTTCATTTGAGCCGTTTTTAAGCCAAGCTACTTGTACATCAAAAAGAATTTTTTGCCATACATTTGTGCCATTCCATTCCTGGTAGTCAATGCTTCCAATGAAATTTCCATTCACATAAACACAATCGTAGTATGAAGGGTTGATATCAATTGCCTCAAACTCAAGCATTGAAGATTTTATTTTTGCTTTATCTGCATTGATTGTGAGGTTAAATGTTGCCAATCCTGCAAATGGAGAATCACCGATTTGAATATCAGTTTTGTTTGTATCGTTGTATACAAGCATTGGAGTGGATTCTGTCTCCCAGATATTCAATTTAACATCCTGAAAATCCCAATCATCATTATCTCCTGAAGTCTGAAAGCATCCTGACGTTGTGCCACCTGTTACTGTCACATTAGCAGGCTTATTGGTAAACCACTCAGACTTTAAAGGGTACGAGCATGTATGCCATCCAGGATCATGATGAGGCTCACACATTCTTCCAATAAAAATATCATTAAAATAAATGCAATCGTAATAGCCTGATTCTGTATCCAAGTTATCCCCCAATATTGTAAGGCGGGACTTGACAAATTTGGGCTTGTCAGCGGTGGTATTAAACTTGATTTTGACAGAAACTCCTTGGCCAGTATCGCCTACATGAAATATTGAGGTGTTAGATGATGATTTTTGGCTTAGGCCATACAAAATTTCATTTTCTGTCAATAATTCTGTAGCTGCCTGAATTCCGCATGATATGCAAGTGTTTCCGCACCATTCATTGGAATAATTATTAACTCTGTTTATTAAAGAGACATTATCATTGCTTATGTCATAGAAATCACATACAGGATCGGCATCAGTGCCAAATCCTACTAGGCCAACTTTGCTTCCTTGTGCCTTCAAAACAGTATTGATGAATTCCTTGTCTGCGTTAATTGCAACTCTGTCCCTTCTGTCATGGCATCCTCCAGTTGGATTTGTGTCGCAAAGGCCTGAAGTGCACTCAACTCCAACATCACAAGCTGACATGCTGCTTGTTCTATCTGTAATCAGAACAGAGTCTGAAATTTTGCCTATAACAGTAATGTTGGTACTTTTTAGCCCAAGCCTTATAGGTATTGTTTTTTGATTTAATGCATTATAATCAAGACTGCTGGAAATATTTGAATTATTTAAGATAATTATTTGCTCACTTGAAGAAGTGTCTGACTCAAAAAGAGTTGTGTTGCCTATTGTCAGATATACAGGATACAGGCTTGAGAAATGCAAAGATGCATTTATATGGCCAGGTGTATTAGGAGCATATATCGACGAGTACAAATTAATTGCTCCATCAATGCCTGGAAATAAATATTTTTCATAGCCGGGAGTTTGGGTGTCATTATAGGAAGAAGTTATATATGTAATTCTCAAAAATCCTCCAGCAATAAAGCTTTCTCCAGATGTGAAATTTACGCTTATTGTGTTATCGCCTGGCCTGAAGTTTGCGAGATATGCTTCGCTTATATTCCATTTATCTGCCAGCATAAAGCTGCCGCCGCCAGAGCCTTTTGCATAACTGCCTGACAGAACACCATTTATATACAAATCAAAATTTCCGCCAGCATCGACTTCAAGATAAGAGCTATTGAACGAAATTATATCATTCGGCAGAAATAATTTTTTTGTCAGGTTTCCATCGCCTTCATAGCCGCCAAAATAAATATAGGCATTTGTTCTCTTGCTTTTAATGCCGCTAAGCAGAACTCTTGCAGTAAAACCCTCAGTCGGCTTTGCCTGGGCTATGCCGCTTATTATTTTTCTTGAGGAAATCAAAATCCTTTTAACTGGAAGGTTTCTCGAATATATTTCTTCTCCATTCACCAGCACACTAAAGCCATATCTGCCTGGAATTATGTTTTCTGTCAAATTTTTTGTGAAATTTTCTGCAAGCTCTAAATTATTTTCTGACCAAAAACTGCCTATCTGCTCAAGTATGGTGTTATTTGTATTTTTAATAACACCAGATTCTGTAAGATTCCTGACATAAGCATTATTTACCTCCTCGACTGTGAGCGTGGAAAAAACCTTTACCAAATCTTGAGATGCATGGACAACTTCAACTTTTTGCTGTTCAGCAACATAAAAATTCGAGACCAGGGTTATTGCTATGATAATAATGCCTGCTGCAAGCAAACTATCTATTGTGAAAAATACCGCTTTTTTCATTTGTTTTACTGCCATATATACACAATCATCTTTATAGGTCTGGAATTGTAACTTAAATATCGTTCTGCCTTTACAAGGTCTTTTGGGCTTATAACAGAAAGATTAATTGGACTGCATGTGCCCTGCACAAGGGCTTTTGCTGTTTCTTCCACTAATCCAATAAAATCTCCATTGAAATCTGAAACATCAAAATCGCTGAAAAAATAGATTGTGCCATTTCCATAATTCCATTTGGCTATTGCTTTGTCATCAGAGTTATTGAATGTAGCTATTATTTTGAAATTTGACGCTTCAGAGCTGTTCTCGACATAAAAGTATTGAGTGAATGTTATGCTTTGCCCGACTGATAATTCTAAATAAGGGTCTGTATTGTTGACTATTGCAGTTCTTTGGCTTTCTGACAGACCGCTTTTTTTGTTAAAAGTAGCTCCTACTAGATCTCTATCCTGCGCGGTTACTAATTCGCCGCTTATCATCAAAAGCCCGCCAGTGGACGAGTAATTATTGAGCTGATCTTTGTATTGGTTGTATTCAGATGTTGTCAGCAATGGATGCTCCATGACTATGAAATTATAGCTGCTTAAATTGCTTACGAAAGTTTCTATATCATCAAGATATATGTCTGCAGCAAATGTTTGGCTCATAAAGTCTTTCAGGAAGGCGTCACTTTCGTCAGAATAATAGTAAGCGCTTTTGATATTGTAAGTCGTAGTTATGAGCGGATAGCCAGCTCCGCAAATTCCATCTATATTCAAAACTTCATCTTTGTCATTTACAAAATAAACAAAATAATCATAATAGGTTGCAAACATACCCTTTGTTTTTGTGTAATTAAGCTTTTTGAAGAGTTTGACTTTAGAGGAGTTGAGCCTTTGGTTGTTTGTTACACCAATTCTTATTACTGTTTCATTATCCCAGTCAATTGGATAGCCGCTTAAAGTCAATGATGTTGATATTGAGTTTGCATCCTTAACAAGCAAATCAAAGTTGCCAGAGCTTTGCTTCTGGAAGTTATTTGTGTAGCTGAAATAAACCACTAATGTAAATGTGAATAACAATAAAGCTATTGCAAAGTCCATGTACCATGCCTGGGCTTTAGAATTCATTATCTATCTCAACCTCCGAGTTACACGAGGAGGTCAGACAAACTTGTTTGTCTATACCTCTTTTTTAGAGAAGTAATTAAATAGTGGGGATATAAAGTTTTCGAATAATCACTTATGCAAGAAAGTCTTAACCAATATGCCGCGTTCATATACAATGGATGCAACATCAGTCTTTCCGTCTGAATTAATGTCTCCAAAAGCGGATATAAATGGCGGCGGATCCATGCAATAAGGTGTGAAAGCACCAGTACCATCATTCAACATTAAAAGGCCTCCCCCTGTCATCGCTACATCAAAATCTTCATCATCATCAACATCGATTAAAGGACCAGAAGGATCAAACCCAATATAACCAATGTATATTCTTTTGCTGTCCAATGTAAAAACTCCTTTGCCGTCATTTCTATAAACTCTATCCGGAGGGTTTGTAGTGAATCTTGCGTCATAAGCTGTTCTTGGTGTTGTGCCGCCAGTCGCACCTTGATTATAGTCCTTAACTATAATATCCTTGTCGCCATCATTATCAATATCGCCAAAGTAAATGGGATAAGCGCTTGTAGGGACTGAAAAGTAGGGTGCAGAAGGTTGTTTAATCTTTTGGATAAGAGAGAATTTTCCTTTGCCGTCATTGCTATATACAAATAATATAGGATTTGGATATGTCCATCCCATGCTGAAGTTTGAATACACATAGTCGCCATTATGCACTTCTACTATATCCATATCTCCATCATTATCTACATCAAATACCACATAATCATAGACTGAGCGATCAAGAATTCCAGTATCTTTAGCTCCATTAAAATTGCCTTTTCCATCATTGAGATAAATCTTAGTTCTAGGGTTTAAACCCCAAAAAGTGCTGTTAATAAATACCAAATCAAGATCGTTATCACCATCAATGTCGGCTAATGTTTGTCTGTAGTTGAGATGTGCATCAGTAATCAGTTGCCCACGCTTGAAGTTCCCTTTTCCGTCATTAAGATATGTTTGCAAGGTGTTTTTATAAGTTGAGTAATCAGTGCCGCTTGTCAAAGCCACATTTATGATTAAGTCTTTGTCTTTGTCGCCATCCACATCGCCTACTGAAATTTTCCCTCCAGACTCGATAGTTTGTCCTGAATCCTTAAATTTTCCATTACCATCATTAAAGAAAATTCTAGCAAATGTTGTCGAGCCCCAAGTAGAATACCCCAAATAGTCTACGTAAGGTGTTGGTACATTGAAATCCCACATATGAATTATCATATCCAAGTCATTATCATAATCAAGGTCCTCAAGAACAAGTATATTTGGGAATATTTGAAGATTGGTGTATTCTTTTCTGCGCTCTCTCAAGTCAAACAAAGGCTCATCCTGGTGAAGCGGCTTGTAAAAACCAACTCTTTCGCAGCTACTAGCTGGGTCTATAACACAGTAGCCATTTTGGCAAATATTACTAGGTCCGCAAGCTGTGCCATTAGCGACTGGTTTTCTTGAGCAGACGCCATTGTCGCAACTATCTGCTGTGCACACATTTTTATCATCACAAGTTGTGGCTTTGCAAAAATCTGTCGGCTGCAAAGGTTCTGATTGAGTTACACACTTATTTGTTTTTGCATCGCAAATCTCATTTCCTTTACATCCACATATTTTACATCTTTCTTCAAGCTTTCCCCCATAACAATAGTTAGGCGCATTTGTTGAGCATTTCCCATAATCTGTTCCGTCACCGCATTTTGGTATGCTCTTTTCAATATTTCTTGCTGTTCCCAACATTAAATAGTATGGCTTGCCTGACAAAGGTCCAGAACCACCACAATCCACAACAAGCTGGCTTGAATCAGTAGAAATATAAAAATTGAGAAAATCCTTAATTTCGTTAACACTGAGTTTTGAACTAGTTGGTGACTCAAAATACTCAAACAAAGCTTTTCTCAATGCATCTTTTATTTCTGCTGCTGTGCATGTTTGCTGAGAATAAGCCATTGGCAAGATTATAAGAATTATTGAAAATATCAACATGAACTTTATTTTCTTCTTCAACAGCATTTTCCTAACTCTCTACAACAATCTTCTTTAAGTACAATACCAAC
>CAYOWR010000001.1:0-15982 GCA_964407725.1 uncultured Methanosarcinales archaeon | reverse complement strand
GCTTCAAGATATTTGCCAAGCACTATAAAAGTTATGATAATCGCTGCTGTGTCATAATAAACCTTTCCTGTGAATGTTTTTGGAAAAACAGTTACCAATAAGCTATAAACGTAAGCGGCAGATGTTCCAACTGCTATCAAAGTGTCCATGTTTGCTGTTTTGTTCCTTAATCCAATGTATGTTCCAACATAAAATCTGTAGCCTATTATTAATTGCACAGGAGTTGTCAATATAAGAAGAAGATAATTATGATATGGAACCATTTTTAATCCAAACCATTCCGGAAATGACAAAATGAATATTGGAATGCTTAAGATAAAGCCGATAATTACTTCCCATTTGAGCTTTCTTATTTCCTTTTGCCTTGCCTCTTTTTCTGTGTCTGCAAGAGCGCCTGTAACTTCAACAGGTTCATAGCCTGCCTGTTTTATTATTTTTTTTATTTTTTCTATATCAGTTAATGATGGATCATATTTTATAAATGCGTTTTGATTTACATAAAGCTCTTTTGATATAATCCCTGGAAGCGTGTTCAACGCATTTCCAACAGTTCCAACACAATGCGGATTGTCCATTCCAATAACTTTCAGTTTTATTTCCGCGATACCAGATTTATGCTCTTCAACAACCTTATATCCAGTTTTTTTGATTACATTTTTTAATTCGGTTTCTGTCGTCTTATTTTTGTCAAATTCCACATTTGCTTTTTCAGAGGCAAAATTGACACTTGCTTTGGCAACGCCGGGAGTTCTTGACAGAGTCTTTTCAATAGTTTGTGCGCATGTTGCGCAGTGCATCCCAGAAACAGCAATAGTGCATTTTTGAATATTATTTATCGAATCTTTTTTGAGTGATTTAATTTTTAATGAATTGGTTTTTTCTGATTTTTTTATTAATTCTTTATTTGTGGTTTTATTTTTTAATGTATTTTCGTTTAATGCGTCTTTTTTAAATGTAGGTTTTTCATTAAATTTGTCATAACAATTCTTGCTGCAAAAATAATATTTTTTTCCATCTATGACTAATTTGAACTTTGCTTTCTTCTCATCAACTTCCATTCCGCAGACTGGGTCTTTTGTCATTGGTATATCCATAGCTTTTCTGTTTTAATATTTAATTAATTCATTGTCTATTGATTTCTATTATTAACATCTAAAAAATCGTGTAACCAGCACCACCCAAAAAAGCTCTCAACTAATGCAATCCATCCAATAACAAAAATTAACCAATTTACCCATTCTATGCTGTATTGTGGAGCAAAAGGTCCTAGCCACCAAAATGCCAGTGCAAATCTTAGTATCCTATCAACTCTGCCCAGGTTTTGTTTCATTTATTCTCACCTTTTTTATTTTAGCAGCATCCCTTGCTTTTTCCCTTTCCCATTTTTTCATACCTCCTATTCAATTATATCAAAATTGGATATATCACATATAATTCTGAATTAGTATATAAACTTTACTATATATATCCATTTACGATATATCCAAAATAGAAAGATATTTATATATATGTAAACTTAGAGAATTTTATGGCGAAAGTTAAAATAACCAACATGCTGAAATTCTATACTGTATCCTTATTGGCTACTGGCCCAAAGCACGGCTATGATTTAATAAAAGAGCTGGAAGATAAGCTTGGAAGGAAAGTAAGCGCAAGCAATATCTATCCATTTCTTAATCTTCTTATGAAAAACAAACTGATAAAGTTTCATAAGATTGGAAAAAGGGATAAGAAAGTTTACTATCTTACGACAGAGGGAAAGAAATTCACGCGCGAAATGTTTGACAAATTCGGCGATTTGATACATTTGTCCATAGAGCCAAAAATAGCTACGTGCCCTTGCGGCTGCAGGATCTACTCTGGAGGCCACACTGAGAAAATTAGGGGAAAAGCTATGAAGTTCTGCTGCACGCATTGTGCAAAAGTATTTAAATTAAAACGTGCGTAAGTGGTATATGGCTAAAAAACTCAAGATTGCTTTCTTCGAATTGGAGCCCTGGGAAAAATACTATTTCTCTAAAAATCTGAAAAATTTCGATATTATGTTTATAGATGATAATTTAAACGAAAGCAATGTGAGCCAGATAAAAGAAACAGAAATTCTTGGCGTTTTTATTTATTCAGCAATTGATAAAAAAATTTTGGCCAAATTGCCAAATCTAAAGCTTATAGTAACATTGTCTACTGGCTTTGACCACATTGATATTAAAGAATGCAGAAAAAGAAAGATCATTGTATGCAATGTGCCGCATTATGGCGAAAACACAGTTGCAGAGCATACTTTTGCATTAATTTTAAATTTAACAAGAATGATTCACAAAGCCTATGACAGGACTACAAAAGGAGATTTTTCTATAGAAGGCTTAAGAGGTATAGACATTCAAGGAAAAATTATTGGAGTTATAGGCACTGGCAGCATTGGCCAGCATGTCATAAGAATAGCAAAAGGTTTTGAGATGGATGTTATCGCTTATGATGTATTCAAAAACCAGAAATTGGCAAAAAAACTTAGCTTCAGATATTTTGATTTGGATTATATATTGAAAAATTCTGATATAATAACCTTGCACCTGCCTTATAACAAATCAACCCATCACTTAATCAACAAAAGCGCAATATCAAAAATGAAAAAAAATGTTTTAATAATTAATACAGCAAGGGGCAGCATAATAGATACCGAAGCCTTGCTTAATGGGTTGCAATCCGGAAAAATAGGCGGCGCTGGTTTGGACGTTTTGGAAGGTGAATGTTTAATTAAGGAAGAAAAGCAGATACTATCAAAGCATTTTTTAAAGGAGTGTGATTTAAAAACAGTGCTGCAGGACCATATGCTGTTAAGGCAGCCGAATGTAATAATAACTCCGCATAATGCATTTAACAGCTGGGAAGCCCTTCACAGGATTTTGGACACAACAATATCAAATATTAATTCCTTCTTGAAGAAAAAACCAATTAATGTTGTTAAGTAATTTCATGCATATACAACTCCTAAAAATGAGCCAATCAAAAAGCCGGCTAAAGCAGCCAATGTGCCAACCAAAGCCATTTCTATTCCGCTCTTCCTCCAGTCGCCTATAGTTAATTTTGCCTTGACTGCACCAACAATAAACAGGGTTATTACAGAGGATATTATTGCATATATCATGCCTAATCTGACTTGCAACAAGAAAAATGGAATTACTGGAATTAAAGAGCCTACAATAGCAGATAATCCAACAATAAAACCGCTCTTTATTGGCTTTTCATAATCTTCAGGAAATAATTTAAGCTCTTCTGCCATCATTGTCTCAAGCCATAATTTCTTGTTTGATGTTATTTTCTTAACTATATTTTCAAGTTCTTTTCCCCTAAAACCCTTTTTGTAATAAATATCCCTAATTTCCTGCACTTCCATATGCGGAATCTCTTTTATTTCTTTCTTTTCTTTTTCCACCTGGCTTTGATAGAACTCATGCGCAGCTTTTGAGCTTGTGTAAGCTACTGCTGCCATTGAAATAGACTCTGCAAAGGTTGCTGCCAAGCCGGAAATCAGAATAATCCTTGTTTCCTGCACAGCGCTTGCGACGCCTAAAACCAAGCCTAAAGTATTCACTAGGCCATCTTGAAACCCAAGAATAAAATCTCTTATGTTGGACCTGCTTAATCCCTTATGCCGTTCATTTTGATGGTCTACAAAAGCTTTTTTCATTAGCTATTCTTTGCAGCAGTCAACTATCTTTTTTATTATAGCTGAGAATTTCTGCATAAGTCCTTCATTATTTTCTGTTTCAGAACTTATTTTTAAATCTTTTGAATCTATAATATTCATATTGATTGCAAAGAATGTTGAGTATAAATCAAATGCTGACTTGAAAAAGGTGTTTGCCTCGTCTTCATTTTTCTTTGAAAGCTCCTTTGTCCCCACTTCAATGAGGCGCATGCTGGCAGCCAATAAATGCTTGCTTATGCACCATTCCTCTCCTTTTGGGTTTGTAACAATCTTTCCTAGAAGGTTTTTTCTCATCTCTCTTACAGAATTAAGCATTTCAAGATATTTTTGATTATTTGTCTTCATTGCTGTGAAATAGAAATGCTCTTCAAGGCTTATCAGATTCATCAAGGCTATGCTCAAGTCTTCATCTCTCGATAAATCAACACTGCCTTTTTTTATCTCTTCAATTTTTATCAGCCATTTCTTCACTTCTTCTTCCATAAGCTCACCTAAAAATGAAATATAGCCCTAGGCTGGATACAGATAAGAAAACCAAGGTCAAAACAACTCCCTGAAATGGGAATAAAACTTTTCCATTGAATTTTTTAATGTAAAGATGCAATAAGTAAGACAGTAAGGTTATTATGCCGCCTATAATGCTGCCGAGCAGCATTTTGTTTATCCAGTAAACCTTGTTTAAAACAGAGCCTGCAGGCCCGAATAAAAGCAGTGGAAGATATACTGTATCAGTAATCAGGTATAGCAGTGGCAGTACTGTCAGCAAAAATGATGCTAAAACTATGACAGATAATTGAAATTTGAAATATTTTTTGACTTTCAGCCCAATCCACAAGCCTGATGAAATTCCAAATGCACCTATAAGCAAGCCGATTATGCTTGAATCCAAGCCATAATATTTAGCAGAGACCGCAGCTGCGCCTACTGCAGCAGTGCATAAAGGGCAATGAGCATAGACAATAGGAATTGCGCCAATAAAAAATAAACTCATTAAAATAAAAAAAAGAAATCTTTTCATCAGCAGCCACCTACCATATTTGAGCTTGGCTGTGAGTTTCCTTGCAGCCTTGCTGGCAAAGTCCCATGATGCTCGTAATTCATTTTCTCATCTTCTGTCCATCCAGTCGTATCAACTACATTGCCTTGTGGATTACTTTGTACAGCATTTCCTGTGATCTGGCTCTGCTTTATGGATTTTATTTGGAATGATTGCACAACAGAAAAGACCAAAACTAATAGTATCATTCCTCCCAATATATAGTCTTTAATTCCTATTTTTGTTTTTTCATTTTCCATTTTTACCACCTTTATGCATTTTCAGCATTTCTATATTTGTTTGAAGCAAGATTTATGTAGTTGATGTCTATGCCTTTTGATTTTAGAACAGCTGCCTTTTTTGACATCTGCGCAGGAAAAAACAAAGTCTTCCATTTGCTCAGCTCTTCCAAAATTTGCTCATCAGTGAATTCACTGCCATGATTCTTAATTAAGTATTTTGCCACACCCCTCATTGCAAAGCTGTGCTGGCAGCCGCATGCCAGCTCTCCATTCTTGAAACTTATTGAATCAACACCGCAGCAATACTCGCAGCTCATCTGGCTGACAATAGCTATATATCTCTCCTTGTCTGTGCCACTAATCTTGATTTGCTGGTCAAGTGCGCCTAACTTTTGTATTGAAGCATCTGCCTTTTTTTGATCCAATGCTGATACATCATCATAGCTTACCGCCAATTCAGCGCCGTATATTCTTGGTATGCCTTTGGGAATTACATCATATTCTAATGCTGGTAAGTTGCTTGTCATTTGGCCAGATATGGGATTGGCATTTCCCACTGCATTAATATTGCTTATCTGAAATGCGTTAAACGCCATAACCAACGAAACTATCGCCAAAACCACATAAGTTAATTTTTGAATAATATTGCTTTTTCCAAACATTTTATCACCTATGACAAGGTAAAATGAAACAGCTTTATAAAGTAACTATGAAACTAGTTTCAAAGCACGGATTAGTATAAAATTAAATAATCAATAACAATAAATTCAATACAAAATTGATAAAATTAAAAAGCCTAGAACGACCTCGTGCTGTAAACCTATAAAAGGTAACCCGTTGTGCTTACTTATTGAACACAAAGAGCTATGAGGGGCACCCATTATTGTTAAGAAAGTGCATGGGGTCTCTAATTTTTATTTAATTTTTTATCGTTAATGTGTTTTAAATTTTTTAATTTCAAAATTAATAGAATAATATTTTAAATTCACTTCAACACAATTATATTGGTCATGCCTCTTCTTTTTCTCTCAAGAACATCCATAGATTCCATCTTGTCTAGAATTCTTGTGACTTTGACTTTGCTAAATCCTGTCTCTTTTATTAAATCTGTCTGGTAAGCAGAGCCATTCTTGCTTTTTATTATGTTATAGACGCTTTTCTCTTCATCGCTTAATTTTGACAAATCAATTTCCTTAAATTCTTTTTTTAGTTCTTGCAACGATGTCTTATAAAAGAATGCAAGATAGGCTCCAACTCCAAAAATCAAAAATGACAGGGCAAAAGAAGCTGTCAGCATCCATGAAATTTTGAACCATATGCTATTGTTCTGGTGCACTGGACAATTCTCACTAGTAAGCGGAGTTTCATGAAATTTCTGGCATATAATAGTAGCTTCTTCATCTATATCTAATTTCACAACTGTTAATATAATTAGTAAGATAACAGAAAGCCCCATTAATGAGTAACCTATTGTTTTATGATTGACTTGCATTTTGATATAATTTAATATAATTTTGAAGAATTTAACTATTTATATATGTTACTAACCTATTTTTTTCTGTAAACACTGTAGAGCATATAAGCCCCTAGCAAAAAAAGCGGAAAGCTCAGCAGTTGACCCATTGTAAAATAATTGAAAATAAATCCAACCTGCTCATCTGGCTGCCTGAAAAATTCCACAACTGTTCTTAATAAGCCATACATCGCAACAAAACTCCAGAACATAAATCCTTTTGGCAATTTCTTGTCTTTAATGACCCACAATGCTGCAAAAATCACGAGATTTTTTATTGACTCATAAATTTGAGAAGGATGCCTGCATCCGCTTGGAAGATTTTCCACAAATTTGTTTTTTGAATAATCTACGCACCATGGCAAATCAGTAATTCTTCCATAAAGCTCTGCATTCATGAAATTTCCTATCCTCCCGATAGCCAAGCCCAAGGCTACTGGAATTACAACAATATCAGCCAAATCATAAAATTCAATTTTTTTCTTTTTGCAAAAGAAATAAGCGGCAGTTATTGCTCCAATCAAGCCGCCGTGAAAGCTTAAGCCGCCGTGCCATATTGCTATTATTTCAAGAGGACTTTTTAAGTAAAATGTCAGATTGTAAAACAAAATATAAACAAGTCTGGCTCCTAAAACAATCCCTATAATCTGATAAATCAAAAAATCTGAGACATCATCTTTTGTCATGCTCAATTGCCTTCTTTTCGCAAGATAATAAATTAAGAAATATGCAATTACAAAACTCAGGGCATAGAACAATCCGTAGTATCTGATTTGAAAAGGCCCAATTTCAAACAAAACAGGAGTTATATTGTGAAAAAACATTTTACCTTGTTTCCTTTGTTATGTAATAAAATGAAATTCGGTTTATCAAAATTATCAAGTAAATAATTACATCCAAAACTATTATTGAAATCTGCTTGAAATAGCTGTAGGCAGTAAGGTATAAGCTATAATTTTTTGATGTTAATAATCTTATCAAGTATCCAGCACCAAAAAACAATAAAAATAATATCAATGCAGCCAGAATCATAACTAAAATTGTTTCCCTATATGCTTTTATTTTCGCAAATGCATCACTAAAGCCCCTCTTGAGTGATTCTTTTAATAAATTGTCCTGATAGAATAAAGAATGCGACAGATTGATTACGACATATAAAAATAGGGAATAAGGAATAGCAAGTAAAACAAAAACAATTGGCGCATAATTTTGTTTAACGCTGGATATAATAAAGCCCAAAAAATATATTATAGCAAAGAAAATTATAGCAATCATCAAATTCAATGCATAAAATTGCCCAAATCTGTTGAATGAAATCTGGGTCTTTTCAAACAAAGATTTTATGAATTCCAGAATATTATACTTGAAGAAAGAGTACAATAACAAAATAACTAGATAATATACCAAAGACAATAAAATTAAAACTATTGTTGATGAAAACTGATTTGGAAAAAAAAGATTTTTGGAAAAATATTGGAATAATCTCTGAAGGGCAAAAAAAGAGACAAAAAACATCAAGTCAAACAGAATAATTTTTCCTACAATATTTGTGTTGGATTTCGCCAGCTTTAGGCTTTTGACAAAAATCCACTCTTTTTTGATTTTCTTTAAATTCATCAGAAAACCTAAATTACTTTAGTATATAAATGTTTCATTTAGGTTTATAATAATCCTTTAAGTCCTTCTCTATTTTATAAACTTTCCTTGCATCATTTACAATGCTTAAATAAATCTCCTTAATTAAAACTGCTGCCTTGTTATGATTTAAAATATTTGTTGTGCCATAAAATGGCAATGCTATCTGTGTTTTTCCCAGCAAAATATTTTTTTGATTTTTATTGTTAAAAGTTCCCGCTGCATTCACGTAAACGAAAACTAATTCGCTTTCAATTGCTCTGCTAGATACTAACGAAGTTACTTCATCTGGAATCTTATTCTTAAAATATTTATGATTATAGATTCTATCATAAGCAGAAGACTTGGAACACCAGAATGAGGGGCAAAACACAATATCTGCTTTATTTAGCATCAATTTTCTTGTTATTTCAGGATAAAGCAAGTCCCTGCAAATCTCAATTCCAATATTTCCAATTTTCGTCCTGAAAACTTTAACTTCATTTCCAGCTTTTAGATACTTTGCCTCTGAATTCTGTACAAGATGATTTTTCTTGTAATTTCCAATGATATTGCCGTTATTGTCAAACAGATGGGAAATATTATAGAATTTATTGTTGATTTTTTCTATTATGCTGCCCATTATTGAATATAAACCATAATTCTCAGAAAGTTTTGAAAATATCCGTTTTGATTTTATTGGAATTGATGTATCATATTTCTTTTTGAATAAGCCTCCTGTCAGAAATACTTCTGGAAAACATATTATGTCGCAATTATGTTTATTGGCTTTTTTGAAGAATTGCTCAACTCTATTAATGTTTTTATTGAAATTTTTATCTATTTCGAATTGTACAGCGCAGATTTTGATTTTTGATGGCATTTTAATGTGTAATTTTGGGGTATTTTTAATCTTTCTTATTCAAAACCGCAATCTTTAAATACTATATATTATAAAATAAGATAAACTGTAGAAAATAATATAATATATTAGAATATAATATACTAAGCTTATGAAAAAACCAATCAGCGCGACAATTGACACAGACTTAATCAATTGGATTGAAAAAGAAGTTAATGATAATAAAAAATACAGAAATAAATCTCATCTTATAGAATTTGCAATTGAATTGTTAAAGTCGCATAAAAAATAAAGATACCATAAAACCATATAATATAAAATTGATGATTAAACACATTAACGAAAAAATCAATAAACGAATTAAAATTTAAAATAAACGGGAACGACCTCGTGCTAGTAAAGGAATAAAAGGTATATGCGTGCGAGAACGCTCGAGCACGCTCGCGTTCATTTACCCGTTATTGATTGTTTAATGTTATGCATAGGCGAGGCGAATTAGGTAAATGGTGAGCGAGGCGAACCTCGCATGTCACTGGCAGAAAAAATTCGCCGAGCACAAATTATTGTGCCGAAGGCACGGATTGAAAATTAAATATTAATTAATATCAACAAAAAAGAGGCGAAGATAATGGTATTATTCGGAGAAACAAAAAAACCCTTCAGCTATGATATAATAAGGGAAGGTGAAGAGACAATATTATTGATTGATTTAGAGCAATACCAGCAGATACCTTCTTTGGAAGATGATGAAGTCTGCATGTCAAGAACTGTTGATATTCTTGCAGAATCAGGCTCTGTAACAAAGATTGTTTACACGCAAAAAAGAAATTATGAGTATGATTTTAACCAGACCCAGATGATGCAGGAGATTGCAAAATTGTATACACAGCTTGCAAAGCAAAGGGACGTTTTCAGCTATGGCAACTTATTGGCTGATCCAAAATGCACTAGATTTGCAGCGCAGTGGTATGCGAACATACAGAATATAACTGCTGATGTATTAAAAAGAGACCCAATCGGAGCTTATGTCGAGCTTAAAAGAAATGTAAGAGATGAAAGAATCAACATAGACAAATCAGCTGATCAAGTTTATATTCAATGCGCAAAGAGGTACATCAGCATATTGCAATTCCTCATGTCTTTAATGGAAAAAACAAGGCTTATAGATTCTGCAAAGCAATACTTGCCAGGCTACAAGATCGGAGACAGGTCAGTATATAGAAGAATCTTCTCGCCTGACATAAGGCCGGATTTTATGTTTACAAAACTTATGTCAACATACCCTGTTGATGGCGATGAAATCGACAGCTATGAGCTTGATGAAGACACTGAAGTGACAATATTTGAGCTGCCTGACAATGTGCAATACCTTTACCATTTAATACCTCCAGAATTCAAGCTAAGCGAAGAGAAATATGAGATTCTTGATACCGCAAGAAAGATAATGGCAGAGCACAAGCCAACTAGGCAAGAATTTATTGATCCGGAAAGAATGCGGCAGGTTTTCTACAATATCGGCTCTGATTTGATTGAGGAGCTTGTTGACTACAGGGGCTTAAAGCTTTCATCAAAAGAAATAGACGAAATGACAAAGATATTAGTCAGATATACCGTTGGTTTTGGGCTCATAGAAGTTTTGCTGCAGGACGAAAAAGTTCAGGACATAACAATAAACTCGCCAATGGGCGAAACTCCAATGTTTATTGTTCATCAGGATTATGCAGACTGCAAGACAAACATAATTCCAACAACACCAGAAGCAGAGTCTTGGGCTTCAAAGCTTAGGCTAGTTTCAGGCAGGCCGTTAGATGAAGCAAACCCGATTCTTGACACAGAGCTAAGCATTCCAGGGGCAAATGCAAGAATTGCTGTAGTTGCCCCTCCATTAAATCCAAGCGGTCTGGCATTTGCTTTTAGAAGGCATAGAGACAAGCCATGGACTCTGCCTTTGTACATACAAAACAAGATGCTTAATCCATTGGCAGCTGGAATTCTCAGCTTTTTGATTGACGGCGCAAGATCTATGATTATAGCAGGCACAAGAAGCGCAGGAAAAACAAGTCTATTAGGAGCTGTTCTTGTTGAACTAATGAGAAAGTACAGAGTTATTACTATTGAAGATAGCGTAACAGGGGATTCGGGCATTATAATCAAAAGAAATGGTAAAATTGAAAGAACTACAATAGGTGAGTTGATTGATGGGTTAATCAACAAATATGGAAAATGGTATAATCTAACAGACCACGAAGTTACTGGCAATCCTGAAAATATCAGGGTATTTTCCATGGACAAGCATGGCAAGATAAAACTTGCGAATGTGACTAAATTCATAAGGCATAAAGTAAAAAAGCCAGTTTACAAAATTACCACCAGAACTGGAAGGGCTATAAAAGTAACAGGTGACCATTCTCTTTTCGGCCTTGATAAAGATGCAAATATAGTTGAAGTAAAGGCTAATGAATTAAAGGAAGGCAGCTCTATAGCTGTCCCTAGAATAATCAATATTAACAATAAGCCAGTTCAAAGGTTGAATTTATTGCAGCTTTTAGTTAGGATTCCTAAGACTTTCTTTTATGGCGATTCCATCAGGAAAGTTCTTTTGGAGAACAAGAAAGTGATTATAGGGTTAAGAAAAGAATTAGGATATAGTAAAGAAGCTGCCACAAATTGGTTTAGAAAAGACTTTTTGCCGCAGCAGGTGCTCTTGTCTTTAATGAATCATGGAATCAAAGTAGAGAATAATATATATTTCTCCTACAGCAATAGTGTAACAAAAATTCCTGTAAATATTGAGCTTAATGATGATTTCCTCACCTTTATAGGATTATGGATAGCTGACGGATGCTATGATAAAAGTAGTGTCATAATATCATGTAACGACCCTGAAGACAGAGCAATATTTGATAATGTGGCTAGAGCGCTTAACCTAAAGCGAAAAATGCATTCTGATGAAATTTCGTACATGGTAAATTCCAAACCATTAAAGATACTAATGAAAGAATGTTTAAATCTTGATGGAAATGCCTACACAAAAAGGATCCCTGAATGGATTTATAATCTATCCGCACAACAGATAGCCTATGTATTGAAGGGGATTTTCTCAGGAGATGGATGTGCAACAGATAAAGAGATTGTTATTCCACTTTCGTCAATTAAGCTTCTGAAAGATATCCAATTCCTGCTTTCTGTTTATGGAATTAATCTTAGAATTGGAAAGCTTAGAAAAGATGGAACCTATAATGCAGGCATAAGCACTTTAAATGATTTTATTAAGTTTTATGAGAATATAGGATTTTTACAATATTACAAAACTGGTGTATTAAAAAAACTTTGTAATAAGACTAGCACTCACGATACATCAGATGTTATTCCATTATCAATAGATACTAAAAAGGCTATTTTCAGTGAGTACAAAAAATTTAGGTATGGGGATTATATTTATAAAAACAATAATGTAGGAAGAGCAAAGCTTTCTCAGATTGTTGAATTAATGCCTAAGAGTGAATTAAGTAATAACTTGGCAATTCTTTCAAATTCAGATATATTTTGGGATGAAATAAAATCAATAGAAGTAATTAAGAGTTTCGAAGATTTTGTTTATGACATTTCTGTCCCTGAATGCGAGAGTTTTGTCTGCGAAAATATAATTGCCCATAACACTTTGGAATTGCCAACAAACTCATTAAGAAAGCTAGGATACAACATCCAATCTATGAAAGTTGCTGCCGCGCTTACAAAAGGCTCATCAGAAGTGCCTGCTGATGAAGGCATTAGAACGACATTAAGGATGGGCGACTCTGCTTTAATAATCGGCGAAATAAGAAGCAAGGAAGCTCTTGCATTGTACGAAGCAATGCGTATCGGTGCGCTGGCAAATGTCGTTGCAGGAACAATTCACGGTGATTCTCCATACGGTGTTTTTGACAGGGTCGTAAATGACTTAGGTGTTCCAAGGACAAGCTTCAAAGCAACAGATGTCATAGTTGTAGCAAATCCAGTAAGAAGCGCAGATGGTTTGCATCGATGGCGCAGAGTTACTCAAATTACAGAAGTGAGAAAGCATTGGGAGCAGGATCCATTAACAGAAAACGGATTTGTTGATTTGATGAAATATGATTCAAAAAAAGACGTGCTTGAAACAAGCGATGAACTGCTCAATGGAGATTCTGAAATTTTGAAGGCTATTGCAGGAAATGTCAAGGAATGGGCTGGCAACTGGGATGCTGTATGGGATAATATAATGCTGAGGGCAAGGACAAAAGAGGAACTAGTAAATTTCGCGACAAAAACAAACAATTTGGATCTTCTCGAAGCGGATTTTGTGATACAAAGCAATGATCATTTTCATAAAATATCGGAATCTGTCAGGGAAGAAACTGGTTCATTAGATTCAAAAAGAATATTTTTTGAGTGGAACGAATGGCTCAAAAGGCATGTCAAAAAGACTGGATTTCACAGGCAGTTATAGAAATTTGGTTTACACAAGAAACGCAATAACGAATAATCAATAAACGAATCAAAAACCCAATAAAAAATTAAAAATATTAAAATCTTGAACGACATTGCGCTGTAATGAATAATAGGTAACCCGTTGTTAATTATTTATTGAATAAATCTCGAGGCGAAAAATAGTGGCAATCATTTTTCGCCGAGAGTAAATATTGTCGCGAAGCGACAGATTGAAGATTTTAAATCATTAAACAAAATATCAAAAAAAGAGGTGAAATTTATTCTTTAGCTAAATGCCCCAGGAAATAGATAAGGAAAAGCTTTTGTCTTTGATGGAGCTGTACAAGAAACACTTAGAGAAAGAGCTGGGAGCGAAAATTGAGGAAGCTCCAGCAAAGCCTACAACTCGGGAATATCAGGAGTTCAAGGCAGAGTTCTTGCCAAAACATATGACTTTGTACGAAAAGCTCTGCAATTTAAGCGAGAAGATATTGAGAATAAAGCCCGACCAGAAAAAGGCTGTTTTGATGCAGGAAGCAATTGACATAACTCATCTGAATATAACTCCTGCAGGAGCAACATCATTTGCATTCTTGATTCCAATAATTGGCGCTGTGTTTGGCTCGTTATTTGCTTATTTAGTATTCCAATCCACATTTTTTGTTGCCTTGTTCATGATTGGCGCTTTGGTGATGATTAAGCCTTTAAACAAAGCTCCTGAATTCTTGGCAAACAATTGGAGATTAAAAGCAAGCAATCAGATGGTTTTATGCATTTTTTACACAGTAACTTACATGAGGCATACTTCAAATCTTGAGAATGCAATTGAATTTGCCAGCCAGCATCTTGCCCCTCCATTATCAATTGACTTGAAAAAGATTTTGTGGGATGTTGAGACAGAAAAATATTCTTCTGTAAAGGAGTCATTGGATATTTATCTTGAAACATGGAAAAAATGGAATATAGAGTTTATTGAGGCATTTCATTTGATTGAAAGCTCACTTTATGAAGGAGATGAAGCAAGAAGATTAAACGCGCTTGACAAAGCTTTGGATGTTATATTAGACGAGACTTATGAAAAGATGCTGCATTACGCCCATAATCTTCAAAATCCCATAACAATGCTCCATATGCTTGGCATCATTTTGCCAATTCTTGGACTGGTTATTTTGCCTTTAGTTGTAAGCTTCATGGAAAATGTAAGCTGGTATCATCTTGCTGTAATCTATAATCTGCTTTTGACAGTAATTGTTTTTTACCTAGGCAAGAGCATACTTTCAAAAAGGCCTACTGGCTATGGCGACACAGACATTTCAGAGGAAAATCCAGAGCTTAAAAAATATAAGAACATCATAATAAGATTTGGAAAACAGGAAATGCAGATCACTCCAATGATCATTAGCTTTGTTATCGGTTTTCTTTTTCTCTTTATAGGTCTAAGTCCTCTGCTGATGCATGCTCTTGGCATTCCAGATTTTGGATTAGGAGGAGAAGATAAAACTACAGCTTGCGGGGCAAAATATTGCTTTTTGGAATACAGGCAAAGCACAACAACAAATCTGCCAATCGGCCCATATGGAATAGGGGCAGCTTTAGCAAGCTTGTTCATTCCGTTAAGCATTGGAATTGCAATCGGTCTTTATTACAGATTGAGGTCAAAAAATATAATCAAGATAAGGCAGAAAGCAAAGCAGCTTGAGCTTGAATTTGCAGCAGCATTGTTCCAGCTTGGAAATCGTTTAGGCGACAATCTGCCTGTCGAGGTTGCAGTAGGAAAAGTTGCTAATGTAATGGAAGGCACAATTTCCGGAAATTTTTTTCAATTAGTCAGCTTAAATATAAGAAGGCTTGGAATGAGCATAGACAAGGCAATTTTTGACCCTGTGCATGGCGCTTTAGTTTCTTTTCCTAGCAATCTCATTGAAAGCTCAATGAAGGTTTTAACTCAGGCTATTAAAAAAGGGCCATTAATTGCTGCACAGGCGTTGACAAATGTCTCAAGATATATCAAAGAAATCCATAAAGTCAATGAGAGATTAAAAGACTTAATGGCTGATATAATTTCTTCTATGCGCTCCCAGATAAAATTTTTGACACCGGCAATTGCCGGAGTTGTTGTAGGAATAACCTCAATGATAACTGCTATTCTAGGAAAATTAAGCATATCTCTGCAGCAGGTTACAGAAAGTGCCGGCGGTTCAGAATCAGCCGGAGCTCCAACTGGATTGCTTGGCTTGTTTGGAGACGGCATTCCAACGTATTATTTTCAAATAATTGTAGGAGTTTATGTCGTGCAGATAACGTATATATTAACTGTTATTGCAAATGGTGTTGAGAACGGCTCTGATAAATTAAATGAGAGATACCAGCTTGGAAATAATCTGATAAGAAGCACATTGCTTTATGTTTTTATATCTGCGGCAGTTATGTTGTTGTTTAATATCGTTGCCGGAAGAATTCTGACTGCTACGCTCAGTGGTTAAAAAAAATGGGGCGGATGGAACTTTCAGGAACCTGCAAAACAAGTTCTTTTGAATCCATGATTGTGGAAGAACAC